>CBIHRH010000744.1:0-2873 GCA_966212365.1 uncultured Emticicia sp.
ATACTCCTCTGTTGAACGCTCATTCTCCAATGCAATCTGTATTTCTGATTTTAAGGCAGCCAGCGGCGTTCGCAATTCATGAGAAGCATTCGATACGAAACTTTTCTGGAGTTCGAATGACGTTTCCAGACGCTCCAGCATTCGATTGAAATTGTTGGCCAGTTGTGCTATTTCATCTTTATTATTGCCCACGTTCAGCTTTTGTTTCAGATTGTAGGCCGTGATATTGGTAATCTCTTCATTGATTTCGGCAATGGGTTTGAGCGATTGCCCGGCAAAAATAATTCCCAGTATGATAGTAAGAGTTATACCTATCACAAAGCTGATAATAAGTGTATCCCTGATATTCTGTAATTTCTCCTTCCCATAAATATCAGTTGCCTCGGCTACCACCACATAAGATTTCCCGTTTTCATCAATATACAAAGAACCCGTCACCTGATTATCCCAATCGCTCGACTCAATATATTTTCTCTGACGTACCTGTTTCAAAAAAACCGGACTATACAAGAAAGATTCGGCTTCATAACTGGCATAAACCAGTTCGTCTTTGTCGTTAAACATCAATACTTTTTCAACATTCAGTTTGCCCAGAATAGACTTATTGGCATCGCGTAGTTTTTTCTTATCTTTTTCGGTGATTTTTAACTCTTTCAGCAGCTGCGCAGTCAGGATTCCTCTATCGTGCAAGCGATTATAGAACTCCTGTTTTCTGAAATTTTCGGAAGTATAATAGACAGCCAGCGAGAATATAATCAGAATACAAGCGATTATTATCGTAAATTGTATGGCTATCTTGGTACGTATTCGCATATTTGGGTTTGTATTCGAGTATTTTTATTTGTGGCGCATTGTGGCGCGAACGAGACGTTCGCGCTGATTTAGCAAGTCTGTCTTAGAAATAATTATTCATCGGTATTTAATTCTAAGGTTACACCTGCCATGAATTGGTTTTCCGTTTTTTAATTTCTACCGCGACGAGCTGGAAGCTCGCGCCACAGTTTATAACTTTTCATCTCAAATTTAATAAAGAATATGCAAATTCATGTAATTGACGCAGGACATTTCAAATTAGATGGCGGAGCGATGTTTGGCGTAGTACCCAAGACCATCTGGCAAAAGCAAATACCTGCCGATGAATATAATTTGTGTAGCTGGAAAATGCGCTGCCTGTTGGTAAATACAGGCTCACAACTGATATTAATTGACAGTGGCATGGGCGATAAACAGGATGCCAAATGGATGGGGTATTATTACAGACATGGAGAAGGAGACCTGATTCAATCAATAAAAAAGGCCGGATACTCACCCAATGAGGTGACAGATGTGCTCTGCACACACCTGCATTTCGACCATTGCGGCGGGAGTGTGAAATGGAATACTACCAGAGACAAATTGGAGCTGACTTTCCCTAATGCCAGATACTGGGCGCACTCAGCTCACTGGGAGTCGGCTATGCATCCGAACCCACGAGAAAAGGCTACTTTTCTGAAAGAAAACATTATGCCTATGCAGGAAACTGGGGCTTTGCATTTTGTAGATAAAGAAGCCGAAACCTTTGGCGATTCAATCGAGTTATTATATGCTAACGGGCATACCGAAAAAATGATTATGCCTAAAATAAAACAAGGAGAAAAAACGTATTTATTTATTGCCGACACTATTCCGTCTCACGCACATGTACCTGTTCCTTATGTAATGGGTTATGATATTCGCCCTTTGCAGACCATGACTGAAAAAGAGGCTTTATTAAAACAGGTTGCCGATAATGACTGGACTATCATTTTCGACCATGACCCGGTGCATGATGCAGCGCATATCCATCGGACAGAAAAGGGGTATCGGGTAGCAGATTTGTTTAATCTTTGAATGTCTTTTCGGAGTTGACATGATGTAGGCTCACTTTATTTCTATTTATTAATAGTTAGGTGAAATGAATTTAAAACTTTTAACATATCATTCCTACGAGATTTTTTGCTTGCTTTAGTGCTTTTTCTACGGCAAAGTGGCCGTAGATACAGTCCCAAATAATGGTTCTAAGTCCCGTAGGGATGATATATCTGTAGAAAATTTCGTAATTTCAAACTGCAATATCCCGTAGGGATAATATATTAATAACATTCTTAGCTTCGCAAAAGAGCTTTATAAAATTCAGAAACTGCATGGAAATAGGATTAGCACTTTCAGGGGGAGGGAGCAGAGGTTTTGCGCATCTGGGTGTCATCAAGGCCCTAGAAGAAGTAGGTTTAAAACCAACCAGAATTACAGGCACAAGCGCAGGCTCAATAGTTGGCGCTATGATAGCTGCCGGATATTCGCCTGATTACATCTTTGAAACTATTGTCTCGGCCGGTATTTTTAGCCATATAAAATTTGCTTTCAATCGGTTTGGCTTGTTTAAACTCGAAAAACTGGAAGATTTATTTCTGAAATATATTCCTCATAATTCCTTCGAAAAACTTAAACTACCGCTAACTATATGCGCTACAGACCTTGAAGCAGGTGAGGCTGTCTATTTTAATGAGGGCGAGCTAGCAAAGCCTATTCTGGCCTCCTGCTGTTTGCCGGGTATCTTTGAACCCATCCGTTATCAGGGAAGAACACTTATTGATGGAGGAATAGTTGATAACCTCCCGATTGGACCATTGGAAGAATGCTGTGATTTTATCATAGGCGTCAACATAATGCCTGTTAATAATAACATGGCTATCAGGTCTTTTAAAGATGTACTGATGAAAAGTCTTTTTCTTTCCATCAGAAATAATTCAGGTGAAAAGCTAAGACGCTGCCATTTAGCTATTGAACCAGCAGAAATCTATCGCTACGATGGCTTGAATATGTCGAAAGCCAAAGAAATGTTTGATTTGGGTTAT
>CBIHRH010000745.1:0-2869 GCA_966212365.1 uncultured Emticicia sp.
ACCCCATGCTTTCAGCACTTATTCAGTTTTCAAAGATTTAACCGGATTAGCAGTTGCAGCCCTGATAGCCTGAAAGCTAACCGTTAAAAGTGTAATAAGCAGAGCTCCTGCTACGGAAACTATAAAAACCCACCAGGAAATTTCAGCCCGATATTCATAGCGCTGCAACCAATTATTCAAATAGAAGTAAGCGATCGGAATAGAGATAAAACAGGAGATGAGGACCAATACCACAAAATCTTTCGAAAGCAATTGCCAGAGATTCAATACTGATGCACCTAAGACCTTTCTTACACCAATCTCTTTCGTGCGCTGCTCAGCTACAAAAGAAGCCAAACCAAATAAACCTAAGCACGAAATGAAAATGGCAAGAATAGCAAAAAAGGTTGCAAGTTTTCCTACACGTTCTTCATCACCGAACTTTCTTTCGTATTCCTCATCAACGAATTTATATTCAAACGGTGAGGCTGGGTTATGTTTTTTGAAAACTTCTTCAATTTTGGCCAATGCTTCTCTTGAACTCTTATCAGGATTCAGTTTAAGAATCATTAAATTTTCAGAATCTTTAGAAATATGAAACAATGAGCCTCTGGTAGGGGCATAGGGAGATTCAACCACCATATCTTTAATAACCCCGATGATAGTAAAAGGTTTGCCATTCCATTTCAGTATTTTGCCGATTGGATTTTTAAAGCCCAAAAACTTAACAGCAGACTCATTAATCACAAAAGCAGATGAATCGGTGGCAAAATCCTTTGAAAAATCTCTCCCTAATTTAAATTGCCAACCTACTGTTTTCCCATAGCCATGTGTAACACCATTGTTGGGAAAATCAACAGCCAAGCCCGGGTCTTTACCTTCCCAGTCAAAACCGCCGTTAGTATTCCATATAGCAGTAGTTGGGCTACCTGATTCAGCCATTTCTACGATAGCACCAGAGCTGATTAATTCATTTCTGACTGCCTCAAAATGATTATGAATATCAGAAGTCATCATATAAATATTAATCAATCCAATCCGGTTGTATCCTATCGGACGATCTTTAGCATGTTGAATCTGGCGGAAGACAATTATAGTGCCAATAATCAGGGTAACGGAAACCGTAAATTGTAATACAACTAATACCTTACGCGGAATTGAAGCAAAACGACCAACTCGGAAGGTGCCTTTCAACACTTTGACAGGCTGGAACGATGAAAGATAAAGTGCCGGGTAACTTCCGGCAATCAAACCTGTAAGAATACTGAAAACAATACCTGCCAACCAGAATATCGGATTTGTCCAAAGAATTGACATTTTCTTATCTGCCAATTCATTGAAGAAAGGTAAAGCAAAGTATACAAGCACTAGAGAAAGAGCAAAAGCAAACGCTACCACCAATAATGATTCGCTGAAAAACTGAACAATCAACTGACTACGCACTGACCCTATCGATTTTCTGATTCCTACTTCCTTGGCTCTCTTTTCACTGCGGGCAGTACTCAGATTCATAAAATTAATACACGCCAGAAGCAACACAAATATCCCGATAATGCCAAAAAGCCATACAAACTCAATACGACCTCCGATATTTCTTCCTTCTTTAAATTCAGGATATAAATGCCATTTTGATAAAGGGTGTAAAAATAATAAAGGCTTATAACGCCTGTCTTCTTTACTTACTTTGTTTAATTTAACATTCACTATTTTCTTCGAGACGGTCTCCATATCTGTGTTGTCGGCAATTTGTGCAAACGCCTGCGTAAAATTACTACTCCAGGGGTCGTCCATCGTTTTAATCCAGGGATTAGTAATCAGGTACAACTCCCAGGGCATTACATAAGCCATATCTCTGAAACTTGAGTTGTATGGTAGGTCTTCATAAATGCCTGTTACTTTTACATCAGTCTTATTATCCAGTTTCATCAGTTTATCCATAGGGTCAGCATCACCGAAAAAAGCCTTTGCATAAGATTCTGATAATATAATAGAATTAGGTTCATTCAATGCCGCTTGGGTCCCTTTAAGCATTTTTAGCGAGAGCATATCAATTACCTGTGGTTCGAAGAAATTACCACTCTTTGAGAATTTCTTTTCTCCATAGGTTAAAATATGACCCGAAGTCCATGAAGATTGTAACACATATTTGAAGTCGCTTCCGTAGGTATTCCGGATTTCCTGAGCCATTTGATGTGGCATAGATGTATGCGTAGCTATCTGGCCGTTGTAATTCTGGTTTTGCATCACTTGTGCAATACGGTCGTAGTTCTCATGGTATTTATCATACGATAATTCGTCGTAAATCCAGAGACCAATCAGGATAGCAACAGACATACCTGTAGCCAATCCAAAAATGTTAATGAACGAATACCCTTTGTATTTCAAAAGGTTTCGGAATGCGATTTTAAAGTAATTGCTTATCATAATGCCCCTAGCCCCTAAATGGGGACTTGTTCTAAAGTGTAAATTATATTTTCCCTCAACTCCTAATTAAGTTTCTTAATGTCTACTTTATTAAATTCGACGTAAGCAACTCTCCTTTAGGGGTTGGGGGCTTTTAATCCGTTTTCAAACTCTTCACCGGATTCATCAATGCTGCTTTGATAGATTGGTAGCTGACAGTTAATAAGGTGATTAATAAAGTGCCTCCCCCTGCAGCTGCAAAAATCCACCAGGATATTTCGACTCTGTAATTGTATTTCTGCATCCAATTATTCATGAAATAATATGCAACAGGAATAGCAATTATAAACGAAATGAATATCAAAATCATAAAATCTTTTGATAAAAGACTCCATAAATTTAATATAGTTGCACCTAATACTTTTCGGATGCCTATTTCTTTAGTCCGTTGTTATGCCATGAAAGAAGCCAAGCCAAAGAGACCTAA
>CBIHRH010000746.1:0-2865 GCA_966212365.1 uncultured Emticicia sp.
GTGAGCAACTCTAAACCAATAGCTTTTACGATTAAGTAGAACAGATAGATGAGTAAATAGCCCATAAAAACCCTACTTGCTACGCTCCCTTTTACCAACTTATATATATAATACAATAGAAAGGTTACCAATACAACATCTAATACATCTGTCCACTTTATTTCTAAAAAGCTTATTTGCATAGTTGGGATTTTTAATGCGTGATTTGCGAAAGTACAAAAAAAACAAAAAAGCACACCTTTCGATAAGGTTTTTCGTAATAAAATCTTTATTAAATTTAATAATTCGGATATTCGATTAATCTCGAAGAGCTAAATCTTATTCTTTAGTCTTAAAAATCAAATCTCTGAAATTCTCAATCCGGTAGAAAGTCAGGAAATTGGCATCATGATAATTATTTGCTCAAACATTTGAAAATAAACAAAGAGAGCAACCTGATGTCAGATTGCTCTCTTGATAGTAATATAATTTAGTGGCCTATTAACGAGGACGACCTCCACCACCACCTGCCGGGGCTTGTTGCTGTTGTTGTCCGCCTCCTTCGCTTTCACCGGCTTTTACATCATCATTATTTACTTTTTTCCTGTTTCTGAACATATTACCACCATTAAAATCCATTTTACCAAACGAATAGTTGATAGATGCGCGGAAACCTCTGTTATATACATGACGCACAGAATTAGAAGTAAAGGTAGGGTCTTGCGCAAAACTCTTAATGGTCATCGATTTTGTAAACGGATTATCTAAACCAAAATTGAAACTCCCTTTTTTGTTTTTGAAATCCTTCTTGATACCGATATTATAGTTTCTCCAGGCTCCCTGATATCCTTGCAGCTGAATCTGACGGCTGCCAAAGAAACCGAATGCTTGTGCACCCCAACCCTTAGTAAAAGTATACGAAGCATTGAAGTTAAAGTTTGAGTTCCAACCTTTGTTTTCGATACCCACAATTGTGTTTTTGTAAGAATTATCACCTTGCAGAACAGGAATCACAATTGAGCCATTCAGCATATTGTAGGTAAAGTTAGCTCCGCCACCCAATCTGAAACTCTTGGTTGGTTGTAAACTCACAAACAAATTGGCTCCGTAATAGTTGGTTTTACCGATATTATCAAATGTAGTTGTAATTACGCCCTTTTCATCAACTGATCTTACAGAAGTGATATTGTTATTAGTCAGTCTTCTGAATACAGAAAAATTAATTGAATTGGCCTTGAAATAGGTATTGTAATTTAATTCAAAATTATGACTCAACTCAGGTCTCAACAACGGATTACCATAAGAGATATTCAATGGGTCTGCATAGTTTACAAATGGGTTCAGGAAGTCCATATTAGGGCGTTGAATACGTTGCCCATAACTGAATCTGACTTTATGATTTTTAGGGAAATCCTTAGATATTGCAACTGAAGGTACGATATTCTCGTAAGGTGCAATAGTAGTTGGCTTATCTGAACTTTGGAATTTAGCGGTGATTTGTGTATTTTCATAACGAACCCCCACTTTCACACCCCATTTTTTGGGCAAAGATACAGTAAGTGAAGTATAGGCTGAGGCTACATTCTGCTCATAGTTAAAATTATTGGTACGTCCTGGTACTAATACGTAATCATTCGCCTGCTCATTAAACTGGAAAAAATCATAGGCACTACTTACGTCACGTATCACATATTTTGCACCTGTTTCAAAAATATTCTTTTTGAAAGGCAGGTTATAATCTGCCTGAAAAGTAGTTTCTGCATTTTTGCCGTCATTATTACTTTTATTGAAGCGCAGATTGTTCTGGTCAGTAGTAAAATCAGTATTACGTAAATTTCTGCCATGCTGAATCAAAAACTGGAAGTCATGTCCCTGCTCTTTGAAGGTTCTGGTATAATTGAAATCAAAGTCAATACTATTATTACTACGTATTTGTTTGATATAACGGGTGTACTCCTGTAAAACAACATTATCCGCACCTGTCAAAAGAGAGGTTTGTGGCCCTCTGGTATTAAAGCTACCAATTCCATATCTGCCTGTCAGGCTCAATGAATTTTTAGAATTAATATCGTAGTCTACGCTCAATTGTGTATTACCAAATAAGCGTCTTACCCTGTTGGCATCAGTTTGTGATAACGTAGTGTTTGCACCACGTACTGAACTATTACGCGTACTGGCACCATCACTAGGTGTATTATACCCTGAATTACCACCGAAATTTAATGACGTGCCCACTTTTTTCTTACGCAAGTTAAGGTTACCAAAAGCATTAGCTCCACGCACACCTGCCCCAGCATTCACAAAACCTGTCAGGCCTTGAAGGTTATTCTTTTTGGTAATGATATTGATGATACCTGCTGTTCCTTCCGCATCATATTTAGCAGATGGTGAGGTAATCACCTCTACCGATTTAATCATATCAGAAGGAATCTGTTTGATTGCATCGGCAATATTTGAAGCAAGAATACTTGAGGGCTTATTGTTAATCAAAACCTTGATATTGCTACTACCACGCATTTGCACATTGCCATCCATATCAACAGTCAACATCGGTACCTTTCTTAGTACGTCTTCTGCCGTACCACCTCTACTGGTTATATCTTTTTCAGCATTATATACCAGACGGTCAACTTTGTCCTCAATTAAAGCGGCTTGTCCTGTTACGGTTACCTCATTCAGGATTTTAGTATCCGTTGCCATCAATAAGTTGCCAATGTTTACATCAGCTTTATTGGAAGCAATTTCAACTTTATTTAAGGTCGCATTTCTATAACCGATAAAAGAAGCTACTACTTTATAAGTACCTTTGGCTAAATTCTTAACCGTAAAAGCACCATTCATATCGGTCATTGAACCATCTACTACTTTATTGTTTTTGTCATATAC
>CBIHRH010000747.1:0-2857 GCA_966212365.1 uncultured Emticicia sp.
GGATACTTGCCATGCAATTGCCATGTCTGGAAGAAAGGTGTCCAGTCGATATATTTCGCTATTTCAGCTAAATCATAGTTTTCAAAAACTTTTGTTCCTAAAAACTTAGGTTTAACTGGTTGGAAATTTGTCCAATCAATCGGTACATGGTTTTCACGCGCCTTTTCAATGGTAATAAAGTTTTTATCTTTCTGACGGCTCGCATGCTCAACTCTCAGATTGGCGTACTGGTTCTTAATTTCATCATAAATTTCCTGATGTGTCTGATCATTCTGCATTAATCGACCTGCCACCGGCACACTCTTCGAGGCATCCAGCACGTGAATCACGGGCCCTGAATAATGAGGATCAATTTTAACCGCTGTGTGAATACGAGAAGTTGTGGCTCCACCAATTAACAAAGGCATTTTAAAGCCTTGACGCTCCATTTCTTTGGCTACACCCACCATTTCATCCAAGCTAGGGGTAATCAGACCTGAAAGACCAATAATATCCACGTTGTGCTTTTTGGCTTCTGCCAGAATCTTGTCAGTCGGTACCATTACACCCAGGTCAATAATCTCATAGTTATTACAGCCTAATACCACTCCCACAATGTTTTTACCGATATCGTGCACATCGCCTTTTACAGTTGCCATCAATATTTTTCCGGCACTTGAGCTTTCGCCCCCCTGTTTCTCTTGTTCTATAAATGGTAATAAATAGGCAACAGCTTTTTTCATTACACGCGCTGATTTCACTACCTGAGGCAAGAACATTTTACCTGCACCAAACAAATCACCCACCACATTCATTCCGTCCATCAGAGGTCCCTCAATCACATGCAAAGGTTTTTCGGCCTGCTGACGAGCTTCTTCTATATCAATATCTATGTATTCGGTCAATCCTTTTACAAGGGCATGTTCTAAGCGCTTATTCACTGGCAATTCTCTCCATGAGTTATCAACCACTTGTTCTTTGCCTTTCGATTTTACCGTATCTGCAAATGCTACTAATCTTTCTGTTGCATCAGGTCGGCGATTCAAAAGTACATCCTCGCATAATTCGAGCATATCTTTCGGAATATCGTCATATACTCCCAACTGACCCGCATTTACTATACCCATATCCATCCCTGCAGCAATCGCATGATATAAGAATACGGTGTGCATGGCTTCACGCACAGGTTCGTTGCCTCTGAAACTGAATGAAATATTAGAAACCCCACCTGATACCTTGGCATATGGCAGGTTTTCTTTTATCCAGCGGGTGGCATTGATGAAGTCTACTCCATAATTGTTATGTTCTTCGATACCTGTGGCAACTGTCAGGATATTAGGGTCGAAAATGATATCCTGTGGAGGGAAATTTACTTCGTTTACCAATATATCATACGCACGCTTACAGATTTCAATCCGACGTTCGTAGCTATCAGCCTGACCTTGTTCATCAAATGCCATCACGACGGCCGAAGCGCCATAACGTTTTACTTTCTCAGCAGATTCTTTGAATTTCTCTACTCCTTCTTTCAAAGAAATAGAGTTTACGATTGATTTCCCTTGTACACACTTCAAACCTGCCTCAATTACCTCCCATTTAGACGAGTCTATCATGATAGGCAAACGGGCTATATCCGGCTCTGCCATTAATAGATTCAGGAATGTTTTCATGGCTTCTACTCCATCAATCATCCCCTCATCAAGGTTTACGTCAATTACCTGTGCACCGCCCTCTACTTGTTCACGAGCCACCGAAATTGCTTCATCATATTTACTTTCACGAATCAATCGGGCAAATTTCTTTGAACCTGTTACATTACAACGTTCACCAATATTTACATAGTTACTTTCTTTGGTAATCTTCAATGGCTCCAAACCCGATAACTTTTGAATCGGTTCAAATGCAGGAATTTCTCTTGGTTTATATTTCTGTACTACTCTGGCAATCTCTTTGATATGTGCCGGAGTTGTGCCACAACATCCACCAATGATATTCATAAAGCCGTTCTGCAGGAAATCTTCTACAATTACAGCCATTTCTTCCGGTGATTGGTCATACTCTCCCATCTCATTAGGCAAACCTGCATTAGGGTGAGCCGATACCATAAAAGGCGCTTCATTTGCCAATATCTGAACATAAGGGCGCATTAAATCCGCTCCTAAAGCACAGTTCAAACCAATTGACAATAAATCTATATGTGAAACCGAAGTCAAAAACGCTTCGGTGGTTTGCCCTGATAAGGTTCTTCCCGATGCGTCAGTGATAGTACCTGATACCATCACCGGGATTTTTGCATCAATTCTGGCTAGAGGTGCTCTTTCGTTGTTTTGCTTTGGGATTGAATGGCTTTTCAGCGGGCGAATCGTGCCTTTTCTTTTATCTGACTCGTATAAGTCAATGGCAAAAAGCGCCGCTTTGGCATTTAATGTATCAAATATAGTTTCAACTAAAAGTACATCTGCTCCCCCATCAACCAAACCTTGAATCTGTTCGTAATATGCATCTACTAATTCATCAAATGTAACGGCACGGTAGCCCGGGTCATTTACATCTGGTGAAAGAGACAGTGTACGGTTGGTTGGCCCGATAGAACCTGCCACAAAACGTGGTCTGTCCGGATTCTTAGCTGTAAATTCATCGGCCACTTCACGGGCAATTTTAGCTGACTCATAGTTGAGTTCATACACATAATCTTCCATGTGATAATCTGCCATGGCAATAGAAGTACCAGAGAAAGTATTGGTTTCTGCTATATCTGCCCCTGCTTCAAAATATTTGGCATGGATTTCCTTAATAACATCGGGACGGGTAATTGAAAGCATATCATTATTGCCCTTTACTTCATGTGGAAAATCGCGGAATTTTTCTCCACGATAAT
>CBIHRH010000748.1:0-2840 GCA_966212365.1 uncultured Emticicia sp.
AATAAAATATCTAAGTTTCTGTTAGATTTATAACCTTAGTGACAAATAAAATTTAAACAAATGAAAGTTGAAGCAAAAAAAGTAGTTACGGCTACCTACGAATTGTATGTGGGTGATGGTGAGGAAAGAGAAATCATAGAAGTTTCAGACGAAACAGATCCAATTGTGTTTATACATGGTATGAGCGGACTTCCGGAAGCATTTGAAACAAATTTGGTTGGTTTAAGCATAGGCGATACATTTGAATTTTCAGTAAGTGCCGAAGAAGGTTATGGTGAAGTTGATACGGAAGCATTAATTGATTTCCCGATAGAAAACTTTAAAATTGATGATGGTAAAGTTCCTGATGGAATGCTTGAAATAGGTAATTTTATTCCGTTCTCAAATGAAGAAGGACATCGCATGAACGGAAGGGTAGTAGAAGTACATCCTGATTTCGTGATGTTAGACTTTAATCATCCTTTAGCAGGAGAGACGCTTCACTTTAAAGGAAAGATTCTGGCTATAAGAAATGCTAATCCTGACGAAATTTCACATGGACATGTACATGGCCACGGGGGTGTAATTCACTAATTACACCCAAATTCTATTACTTCAATACCAAATTTTCTCAGAAAATCTACACCCTCGTCACTTGGGATTCCCTTATATTTAGCATAAGATTCCATATAGAATACTTTTTTAATTTTCATTGAGAAAATTACACGTGCACAAGCAATACATGGTGAAAGCGTAACATAGAGTGTACTTCCCTCAAGATTAGCCCCATTTTTTGAAGCATATAAAATGGCATTTTGCTCTGCATGCAGAGCTAATGAACAACTTCCTTTTGAATCTCTTGGGCAACCTTCTTCCGGAAAATCCTCATCACAATTGTGCGTACCTGATGGTGGTCCATTATAACCAATCGAAATAATTCTAGTATCTTTTGTTAAAACAGCGCCAACCTGAGCTTTCACACAATGCGAGCGTTGCGCAAGATTTTTGGCAAGGTTCATGAAAATTTCATCAAAATTCGGCCTGTCTTTTATCAATTTCTCCATTTTAGGTGTTTACTGATTGTCACTACGTTTATGTGTATTGGTTAATTAAAGATTGGCAAAGCTAATTCTAAAATACGAGAACGTATTTATCAATTGATGTTTTTTGTTCTTTTTAATAGTGAATAAATTGGAGTAAGCGTATATAAAATTTCCAATCTATATTTAGACTTCCTTTGGGATACCAAAAGAATAGAAACCTGTTCAGTTATTAATAAATAATGAAACAGTCAGTAGAAAAACGAAGAAAGAGAAAAACTACTAAAAAACAGCTAATCGTGTGGCAACGCGCTCTTGTTTAGATGTGACATTTACAATATATGTCCCAGCCTGTAAATCGTAGGTCTTAAGTGTTACAATAGTACTTGGATAATCAGTAAAGCTCTCAGTATACACATTTCTGCCTTTAATATCAGTCAAAGAAATAGTAAAATCCTGAAAATCAGGCAATAAGACCTGGACCTTGATATTGTCTCTCGTTGTCGGATTTGGAATAAGTGCTATATCAAGCGTATTAGAAGGAGGTAGTTGAAATTTTGCATAAGTAACTACTCTTTTACGCCTTTGACTGAGATCAACAACTGCTCTCATTCTTTGCTTCTGTCCTTCAGTAAAAATATTCATACATGAATCAGGTGAGTAATCCATATAATCCTCTATAAGATTCCTTGTTCGAACGCCACTGCAACTGGAAAACATATCTTTACAAAATGCTGTGCTGTTTGAACCACTCGCCTGTGGAGTATCTTCTACATAGTCCGTCCCACAATATTCATCACCCCAGGTATGAATCAAGCCTAACCAATGGCCAATTTCATGAGTAGCTGTTCTTCCAAAGCTATAAAGTCCAGTTGTATTAGTACCAGTTTTTTTTCCGAAAACCCTATAATCAATAAATGCACCATCAATATTTTCAGATATTTCATCTCCTAATCCGTCAATAGTTTCAGCATAAGGAAATTCGGCATAACCGATATATGGGTCTCTGTAAGCGGTCACCCATATATTAAGATATTTATTACTATCCCAATAAACAATATTTGATAATTTCTGACGATCGTTATCATTCACCAGATTAAAGCTGGCAGAAGAATTGTAATGACGGGTAATTCCTGTAGTTGGGTTCCCGTTAGGGTCTTTAGAAGCAAGAAAAAACTCTATTTGGGTATCAGAACCTACAGGATTATTATTATATCCCATAGTACCTTCTTTTCTGCGATAATCTTCGTTTAATACTTTAATTTGTGAGAAGATTTGCTCATCAGGAATATTTGTACCGGCTATTGCATTACTTGATTGATTATGAATGACATGAACAACTACCGGAATCCTGATAATTTCATCATCTGCCACACCAATGCGACTACTGGCAATGCCAGTTACCTGAAAGTTTTGCAATGCCTGTTCAAATCGAATCTTTTTCAGTGCTCTTGAAGGGTCTTTTAATAAACGGATCGAATCACTGGCTGCATTGGCACAAAAATGTCTTTTTTGTGCCAATGTCTGCATACAAACCAGGAAGAATAGAGGGATATATAAAGCTTTTTTCATGCTATAATGACGTGCGATTAGTAGCCTATGGTTGCAAAGCATGATAATTAAAGAATATTATTTGCTTTCCGCTTTTTCGTAAGCGTTCAAAATATCTCTAACCAATCTATGGCGTACCACGTCTCTACCATCTAATTCTACAAAACCTATTCCACTTATATTTTTAAGAATTTCCAAAGCATCGGCTAACCCTGATTTCTGGTTTTTAGGTAAATCTACCTGGGTTCTATCACCTGTAATAATGGTCTT
>CBIHRH010000749.1:0-2834 GCA_966212365.1 uncultured Emticicia sp.
GTTTGTTTTTGGGTTATATTGGCATTTTGCTTACCTGATTTGCAAGCATAAAGCCCGATAAAAATAGCAATTGTCAGTAAAATTTTTCTCATATTTTTTGCTTTACTTTCACTTCTTTGTGGTTATAACAATCACTCCATTGCCACCTCTTGCACCATAAATAGCCCCATTCCCATATTTAATAGCTCCCAGGCTGGCAATTTCTCTTACATTAATATTATTAAGTAAGGATATAATAATAGTAGGATCATCTGTAAAATTTCCATCTATTGAAATCGCAGCAGGTTGCAAACCTCCCTGAAAACTTGTAGAGCTTCTGAATCCTATAAAATCTGATTTTACAATTAAACCTGGTATTTTCCTTAGGAGATCAAAGATGGTAAGATGCATATCCATTTCACTGATTTTTACATTAAAGTCATTAGATATACTTCCAATACCTTTTTCTGCAGGCACTTCAATCGGAGTACGATTAAGCACGATACCATTGCTTACGAATCGATTAGTGGTATCAATATTGGTCATTTTCGGACTCATTACTTCAAGTGTTTCAAAACTGATTCTATCTATATCTTCAGTATCAGGTTTAAAGTCATTCGGCAAAGTTCCGGATATACCATCCTTACCCCAGAAGTCACGCATTTCTGCATTCTGATAATTTGTTATAGTTCCATCGGCAGAAAACTCAAGATAGAAATTTGGTAGCACAATTTGAGAGCGCTTGTATGGATAGTCCTTAAAAGTAAGCCTGACAGCTTCTGATCTTTTAGTCAAGAAAACCAATAGAGGATATTCAGAATGTAAATAAAAACGGTTGGTCTCCGAATCGAACTTATAGAGTTCTGATGTTTTACAGGCAATTAATGAGCTATCAGCCAGTTGTGATTTTACAGTTACAAACCCATCATATAAATCGAGTATTTTCCTCATTTTAAATATGATAAACCCATTTTCTTCAGCTTTATTCTGAGCCAATGAGACAAGAAAATACTTTAAACTTTCATGATAAATTTTTAGCTGATTCTTCTTCCATTTTAAATCCTGCTTTTCATCAATTGGCGTCTGTTTTTCAAAAAAGTTGTCCCCCTTAATCGTAGTTTCGGTATCATTATGCTCAAAATTTGTCAGTTGGTAAATCACTTTATAACCTAACGCGTCATTTTTTATAATAAGCGGTCTGTCTGCTTTTGCAATTAGTTTTTTATTCTCATCTATATCAAAATTGACTGCTTCAGGATTTGTAATTTCACAATCATTCGGAAACTGTGTTTTACCATTTAATTCATTTGGGTTGCCCAGTAGTACTTTTTCGAATACCTTCCAGTTTCGCTGAAATTCTTTGTCTTTTATATTTGTTGCAGAAAAATTATCAGGCTTTAAATTCACTTTAACTTCTTCAGTATTTTCTTTAGCATTTATGGCTTCTTTTGTCAGAAGAAATTTAGGGTGATAAACCAATAATTCTAATTCTTGAAGAGGCGTAGGCACTTTAATTGTAAATTTGCCATTACTATTTGTCTTTACACCATTTTCGGTATGATTAATAAAAACATCTGCCGATTCCACCGGAAGCCCATTATTATCTACTACCTTACCATTGATGAACCAGAATTTTCTTTCATTTTCATTGAATAAACCTGCTATTACCTCAGGAGAAGAACCATCGTTAATCAGAATTTCATCTTCATAGTCATCCGGTAATAAACTTGAAAAGCCTTCGCTCCCCCAATAATCCCTTAAAATCATTCCATTAGGCATAGTTACCCAACCATTATGCGTAAACTCTAAAGTACCATTAGTCAGAACAATTTGCGAAAATTTATAGGGATAATCACCAAAAATAGGTCTTGGATTAAAGTGATTTGTCAGAAAAATCATCAATGCTTTATCTGAATGTAATGTGTATCGCTTCGTAAGACTATCATAAGTGCAAATGGAAGTTGCGGCGCATTTGAATAGCATGCTATCTTTTAATTCTTTTGCAACGGTTGTTCGGCCTAAATAGGTGTCTTTTATCCGAACCTCTTTAAATATCTCAAAGCCGTTTTCTTCCAGTTTGTTCTGACTAAGTGACACTAGAAAATTTCTGAATGAATCATGATAAGCTCTTTTTCTTAACCTCTTCCACCTGTTTCCTTGTCGTTCATCTTTGGACTTAAGGTTTTCAAAAAACTTATCTCCGGCAAAAAAAGTCAGTTTTCCATTCGAGATAAAAGTCTCCATCTCGAACATAATCTTAAAGCCTAGGCCAGTGTTTTGTATAAAAATTGGCTCATTAGCTGTTGCTACAACATTTTTGTCTTTATCAAACACTAATTTTATAGCCTCAGGATTCATTATTTCACAATCTGACGTAAATTGTGAATCTCCTAATAAACCTTCCTTAAAAATCCTCCATTTCTTCTTCCAGTCTTTATCTCGTTTAGCAGTGATTTTTACCTCTTTCAACATATTCGAGGTCTCCATTAAAAAAACAATCGTTTTATTCATTTCATGAAGAGCCAATACTTTCTTAATTGTATTGTAACCAATGAATGAAACCACTAACTCTAACTTCTGTATACTTTTAGGAACCTTTAAGATAAAGCTACCATCGGCTTTTGTAACTGTACCAATTGAAGTATTATTGACATAGACATTCACAAACTCAAGCGGGGTTTTATTTGCCTCTAGAACCTTACCCCTTATATTCCAGCTATTGTCCTGAGCGAAAGAGTCAAGACATAAATCTGTAAGAAGAATCGTTAAAAAATATAGTAACTGCCATTTCATAACTAAGAAGAAATATTTGAAATGTCTAATTTTTTGAGTGTATATTACAAATATAACCAATT
>CBIHRH010000750.1:0-2790 GCA_966212365.1 uncultured Emticicia sp.
TAAAACACTTTAGCCTTTCCTGCATTCTATTTAAACTGCGAGCGGGAAGCGACCGTCGCCCGGCTCGCGCCACATTTTTTTTCTTTCTCCATTTTCCTTGTTCCGTTCTCCCTACCAAAAAACCTTATTGCCTGCATTAACATTTCCAATATTATTTTGTACTTTTCTGCCAGATTTGTATAGACAAGTTGTACACTCAAACAAAACTATTTCAATCCTTTAATTACCTATGAAAAACTCAAATCAAAAAAGAAACGAATCTTCACGGCGTAATTTTATTAAAAGCGCAACTCTGGCTTCGGCTGGGTTTATGATTGTGCCTCGCCATGTATTGGGCAAGGGTTTTGTGGCTCCCAGCGATAAATTAAATATAGCGGCCGTAGGTTGTGGGGGTAAGGCTGATGTGAACATTCGTCTGGCTTATAATAACGGTTCTGACAATTTTGTAGCCCTTTGTGACGTAGATGATAGAATGTCAGATAAATTCCGCAAACAATTCCCTAAAGCACCTTATTTCAAAGACTACCGCCAGATGTTGGAGAAAGAAGCCAAAAACATTGATGCCGTAATTGTTACTACACCAGACCATATGCACTATCCGATAGCGATGTCGGCTATGCAACTGGGCAAACATGTGTATGTAGAAAAACCTTTGACACACGATATTTGGGAAGCTCGCCAGTTAACAGAGGCAGCTAAAAAATATAAATTAGTTACCCAGATGGGTAATCAGGGAAGTAGTGGTAAAGGAACACGTATTACCGAAACGATTATTCAGAATGGTATGATTGGCGATGTACATACAGTAGAAGTATGGACAAACCGCCCGGTATGGCCGCAAGGTGTACAATCACCTAAAGATAAAGGAATGAACCAGCCAATTCCACCCGAAGTTAACTGGGATTTATGGTTAGGAACAGCCCCTATGCGTGATTATCACGAAGCCTATATGCCATTCCGCTGGCGTGGGTACTGGGATTTTGGTACGGGTGCTTTGGGTGATATGGGTTGCCACTTTATTGATGTACCTTTCCGTGCTTTGAAATTGGGTTATCCTACTTCGGTAGAATGTTCGGTAGGACAGGTATATGCCGATTTCTTTAAAGAAGCACATTTTGATGATGTTTGTCCGCCATCCTCAGCCATCCACTTGAAATTCCCGAATCCTAAAGGCAAACAATTCAAAGAATTAAGCTTAAACTGGTATGATGGCGGTATTCGCCCGCAATTACCGGATGGTTGTGATTATGACAAAGTATTTACAAGCATTGATGGCGGAGTTCTGTTTATAGGCAGCAAGGGAATTTTAGCAACCGAACTTTTTGGTAACAATCCTAAGTTCTTCCCTGAGTCAAAATTTCTGAATGTAAAAATGCCTGCACCGAAGCGCCCGTTAGTAGAAGGTGATACAGAAGGGCACCAACAACAATGGGTAAAAGCCTGTAAAGCAGGGCCCGGTACCTATACCAGTTCATCTTTTGATCAATCAGGTCCATTGACAGAAACTGTTCTGATGGGTAACTTAGCCGTTCGCTCTTTCTTACTCCGTGATTCTAAAAATAACTTCGTCGGTCGTAAGAAACTTTTGTGGGATGGTCCGAATATGAAAATCACCAACTTCGACCCTGCCAATGCTTTTGTCAAAAGAGAGTACCGCGCCGGAGGTTGGATATAATCAATATTTAAAACAATCAGAGAGGGCTTCATAATGAAGCCTTTTTTGTTATTTAGCCATAGTTCTTATAATACAGACGATTTTTTCTATGTTTAAAACAGTAATAGAGTCATGGCATGAATTTTTATGCCATTGATTCATAGCAATCACAATTCACTCATTCAAACAATAGATAGCAATGATCAGGCTGATAAAATTCTTAAGCATTCTGGTATTAGTTATGCCAATGGCATGCACAAGCCCTAATAGTACGTATTCCACGATAGATTCTACTGCTATACCAAAAGATTCTGCCGAGAATTTTAAAGTAGAAAATAAAGGTGTAAATATTGCCTATAACGATACCAAAAAAGGTGATACTACTTTAGTCTTTGTGCATGGCTGGGGTATTAATAAAACTTACTGGGAGAATCAGGATACTGTTTTTGCCAGGCATTATAGAGTAGTAACGATGGATTTACCTGGTTTCGGAGAATCAGGGAAAAATAGGAAATCCTGGACAGTAGAAGACTATGCCAGAGACGTATCGGCTGTGCTGAATGGATTAGACCTGAAGAATGTAATTCTTATAGGCCATTCCATGAGTGGCGCGATTGCTTTAGAAACAGCCTTGAATCATCAGCCCCGAGTACTTGGCTTAATAGGTATTGATAATTTTAATACTTATGGTGCAAAAGAAACACCACAATCGAAAAAAGAAACAGAAGCGTTTTTTAAAGAAGCCAGAGCTCATTATAAAAAAACAGTGACAGCCTATGTAAATCAGGCTTTGTTTGCGCCGTCTACACCTAAATCAATCCGTAAGCGGGTGGTAGATGATATTGCCAATTCTGACTCTACTATTGCCTTAGATTGTATTGAGCAGAGTATGGCATATCAAGGCGATGCAAAATTGAAGACCTTAAAAATGCCTTTATATCTGATTAATAGTTCAGCCAACCCTACTGATACGTTGGCATTCCGAAAAAACGGGATTGCCTATCGTTTTTTCAATATAGGTAGAACAGGGCATTACCCAATGCTTGAAAAACCGGAGAAGTTTAATGCGCTTCTCACACAGGCTATCGACGATATAAAATCAAGCAGGAAATAATCTAATTAAATAAGTAAATATT
>CBIHRH010000751.1:0-2785 GCA_966212365.1 uncultured Emticicia sp.
CTTCTGTGCTGAAATGTTAAATGAGATGATGATGAAACTGAGTACGAATAGTCCTTTTTTCATGAACGATGTTTAGATTAGATGTTTAACAAAAATACAAAACAATTTTCAGATGGTTTAAAACATATCCCTAGGTTTAGACGCAATTAGGTAGTTTGTAGAGGAATCAATTAAAAATCATTGAAATTGAGATAATAAAGTTGTTCAGGATTTTCATTACTTTGATAATCTTTAAACCATGTCTGCCTTCGTTCAAAAAGGCAGTCACCGTATTGACTACCTTTGCAGGTTCCGTTTTCGTGGTTGGTATCTCTAAAGTTCTCTGTCCCGTTCAAAAAAGGTGCCCACCATATTGGCTACCTTTTTTCGATTCCATTTTCGTTGCTGGTGCTCAGATAAACTCCAATAAATTTCCGACTTAAGCCTGTGTTTTCAAAGTTTTTAGGCAGGTTTTTAGTATAATCAAACTGTTGCGCTATTCATCATGCAGATGTCTCCAATTTGGGCTTTCGTCACTTGATGCAGGCGTTGCCAAAACAACGCATTTTGAGGGAAAGAAATAATACTAAACAAATCAAGTCCAAACTAAGAAATAACCCGAAAGTGTTATTGCAAAAATGAATTTTATCCACTTCATTTGTTCAGAGAATGAATCAATTCATCTCGACATGATTGCTTGACTTGCGAAAACAAAACTAACCATGACCAAAGTATCTATATATGAAGATAATCTACGCCTTAGTGAACTGGTTGTAATGATGCTTGAGAACACTGAAGGATTTGAGGTTACGGGGGTACATCAGAATTGCTTACATGTATTAGATGATATTAATAAAGAGCAACCTGATGTAATTGTAATGGATATAGATATGCCGGAAGTCAATGGGCTAGATGGTGTGCTGCAAGTAAAACAAGCAAATAAAGGGATTAAAGTACTGATGCATACTGTGTTTGATGATGATAAACGCTTATTTGAATGTTTGAAACGGGGTGCTGATGGCTATATATTGAAGCGAGATTCTGCTACGATGCTCATTCAGGCAATCAAAGATGTTGAAAATGGAGGTGCACCTATGTCGCCCGCCATTGCCAGACAAGTACTCCAGGCTTTCCATCAGACTGAATCCACCAAAGAATACGACCTCACCGAAAGAGAAAGAGAGATTCTCCAATTGCTTTCTTATGGTAACTCTTATAAACTCATTGCTGCATCTACAAAAATCTCTATCGAAACCGTTCGTCGCCATCTTCAGAATATCTACCAAAAACTTCACGTACAATCTGCTACCGAAGCTATTTCGAAGGCATTTCGTGAAAAATTGGTTAAGTAATGTTACTACTGCGTAACACTATTATGCTATTTACTTATATCTGTTTTTCTCCAAAATTTGTAGCAGATAATTAAATCAGCTATGAAAGCCTCTTCAATTTATTATTTAGAATTTCTACAATCTATATGTCTTGAATCTGGGGCAATATGTCAATCTATTCATGCCGATGAATACAAGAGTCAAATAAATAGCTGATCATTTAATCTGCCTTGAAAATTAAAATCGCTGTTATCAATACTTAAATTTCTTTGAGTTGTAATTGATTTTAAACAATAATAGCAAACCAAATTGAATACTAAAGCCATGAAAAAATTAGTAATGAGTATCTGTTCGCTTGCCATTTTGTCAAGCTGCTCTAAAGACGTTGATCCTGAAAATGAACCGGCAACCTATGTTTTAGCAAGTAGTACCCTTAATTCGAGTGGTGGTGGATGGGTAAGTAACAATTATGCAATTAACTACGAGTTTAATGCAGATAATCAACTGTTCCGAACTATTACCAGCTCAAAAAACAAAAGTAATTCAGACGAATCCAATGGTTTATCTACTACTACCTATTCGTACGATGCTGATGGATATGTGATAGGTGCGAAGAGTGATATGACATCAGGAGGAAAAGATTCCAGAGACGTTTCGACTTCAAATACACAATATAGTTATCAGAAAGGCCGATTGAGCCAGGAAATTACCAATAATACTTATGAAAGAACAACATTTGCTACTGGTAAAAAGGAAACATCTACTTACCAGATAACTACTAGTTATACCTACGATTCTAAAGGCAATTTATCAAAAATTCTACAGGAAAGTGTGACCTCATCAAGTGGCACTTATAAAAACACTACATTCCTAGCCGATGGGAAAATAACAAAAAGGGTATCTCAGTCAGGTAATGGCCCTGAGACAGAGAATGATACTTATAGCAATGGTCTTTTGGTACAAAATAAAAATGGTTCAAGTACCAGTTTTTATAAGTATGATGCAGCCAATCATCTGATAAAAACCGAGAGGTGGGAATCTGGCAAGCAATATTCTTATACAGAGCAAACCTATGATTCACAAAAAGCTCCGTATTTAGCCAATCCGACAACTTTCTTCGAGGGCTGGCCTAAGTATACCAATTCCTATGGAAATTCTTCAAATAATGTACTCAACACCAAGATCGTGTATATACAGCCAAATGGGTCAGAGAGTTTTGCCGACCATAATTATACAAACAATTACCAATTTAATGAGAAAGGTTTTCCTGTTAAAAAGACTTATTCCGGAAAATGGAACGGAGCAAACTATTCTGGAGAAGAGGTATACACTTATATAGATTTATCTGCAAAAAAGTAAAAAACAAATAAACATTAATCATTAAGTCCATGAAAATAGAAAAAATAGCCATTGGTGGCAGAATGAGTGTTGACCCCGAAAATGTTCTTTTGCTCAAAGCTGACCATAATTATACA
>CBIHRH010000752.1:0-2783 GCA_966212365.1 uncultured Emticicia sp.
TATCTTGCGTCAGCACTCAACTAAATCAAATCCAATGGATACTGATTTTGACTATGCTGAGGAATTTAAGAGCCTTGACCTGGAAGCCGTGAAAAAAGACCTTCATGCCCTGATGACTGATTCTCAGGACTGGTGGCCTGCCGATTTCGGCCATTATGGTCCGCTATTTATTCGTATGGCCTGGCATAGTGCAGGTACTTATCGTGTAACTGATGGCCGTGGTGGTGGCGGTGCAGGGCAACAACGTTTCGCACCCTTGAATAGCTGGCCTGATAACGTAAGCCTTGACAAAGCCCGTAGATTGCTTTGGCCGATTAAACAAAAATATGGCAGCAAAATTTCCTGGGCCGATTTAATGATTCTTACAGGAAATGTAGCTCTTGAATCAATGGGCTTTAAAACATTTGGCTTCGCCGGTGGACGTGCTGACGTATGGGAGCCGGATGAGGATGTATACTGGGGTTCGGAAAATACCTGGTTAGGCGGAGATTTACGCTATGCGGGTGGTTCGGAGGGTGTTCCGAAAGAACATGGCGTGGTATCTTCAGACGATAATGCAGACGGACAAATCCACGAAAGAAATCTGGAAAAACCATTGGCAGCTGTACAGATGGGATTGATTTATGTAAACCCTGAAGGCCCGGATGGTAATCCAGACCCGATTGCCGCAGCGAAAGATATCCGTGATACTTTTGGTCGTATGGCAATGAACGATGAAGAAACGGTTGCCCTCATTGCAGGTGGACACAGTTTTGGTAAAACACATGGTGCCGCTCCTTCATCTCATGTGGGCAAAGAGCCGGAAGCTGCAGATTTAGGGTTACAGGGATTAGGCTGGAAAAGCAGTTATGGTTCGGGCGTAGGCGCCGATGCCATTACCAGTGGATTGGAGGTAATCTGGACAACAACTCCTACTCAATGGAGCAATAATTTCTTCGAAAACTTATTCAATTTTGAATGGGAATTAACCAAAAGCCCAGCAGGTGCACACCAATGGGTAGCAAAAAATGCAGAGGGCGTTATTCCTGATGCTTTTGATGGTTCGAGAAAACACTTGCCTCGCATGCTTACTACCGACTTATCTTTAAGATTTGACCCGGTTTATGAAAAAATATCGAGAAACTTTTTAGAAAACCCTGATGCCTTCGCTGATGCTTTTGCCCGCGCCTGGTTTAAATTGACACACCGAGATATGGGTCCACGTGCTCGTTATCTGGGTAATGATGTGCCTGAAGAAGTATTGCTATGGCAAGACCCGATTCCGGCAGTAAATCATACTTTAATTAATGATAATGATGTGGCGGCCCTGAAAGCGAAAGTGTTGGAATCAGGCTTAACTATATCTGAATTGGTGTCTACTGCCTGGGCTTCTGCTTCTACTTTCCGTGGATCGGATAAACGTGGTGGTGCCAATGGTGCTCGCGTTCGTCTGGCTCCTCAAAGATACTGGCGCGTAAATAATCCTACCCAATTGCAAAAAGTGTTGGGTATACTGGAAGGTATTCAGAAGGAATTTAATGGTGGACAATCGACAGATAAAAAAGTTTCAATAGCCGACCTGATTGTATTAGCAGGTATGGCAGGTGTTGAAAAAGCAGCCAAAGATGCCGGACACGATATTACCGTTCCGTTTACCCCTGGTAGAATGGATGCCTCGCAAGACCAGACTGATGTGGAATCAGTAGGTTTTCTGGAGCCTGTTGCTGACGGTTTCCGTAACTATCGTAAATCGCAGATTCGTGTGTCTACTGAAGAGTTGTTGATTGATAAAGCTCACTTGCTTACTTTAACGGCTCCTGAATTAACTGTATTATTAGGAGGTATGCGTGTACTGGACACTAATTTTGATGGTTCTAAACATGGCGTTTTCACAGCTCGACCGGGTGTATTAACTAATGATTTCTTTGTTAATTTACTGGATATGAGCACTGCATGGACTGCTACTTCGCCTGAGAGAGAAGTATACGAAGGAACTGACCGTACTACAGGTGCTGTAAAATGGACGGGTACCCGTGCAGACTTAGTATTTGGTTCTAACTCAGAACTTAGAGCTGTTGCTGAAGTATATGCCAGTTCAGATGCTCAGGATAAATTCATCAAAGATTTTGTAGCCGCCTGGACCAAAGTAATGAATCTTGATAGATTTGATATAGCTTGATAATTAGGCTTGAACAGATGATTGGAAACAGCCTTCGAAATTGAAGGCTGTTTTTTAAACCAAGTTCTATGCAAATTTACATTCTATATAACTGTAACCTTCGATAATTCCGCCCCCATGCCTTTGAAGGCAGCATAGGTTAACTTATCCATCATAGCCCCATCAAAGTTGATGGTTTTAATTGCACGATAATATTTGTTAGTCAGGGCGGTTGAGCGAAAAGAGACATTTTTAAGTGTAGCACCCTTAAATGTAGTATCATTAAGCGATGTATTATGAAATTCGACATCAATAAAGGTTTGTCCATCAAGGCATTGTCCACGTAAATCAACATTCTTAAAGTCTACACCATTAAAGATACAGTTTTCAAAAATTGTCTCTCTGAGGTCAACCATCGCTAACTTTGTCTCAACTAACTTTGCATCCATGAATTTTACACGGGTCAGTATTGATTTGTTGAATTCTGTACGAACAAGAATAGTCTTATTAAAGCTCGCATCAGTAAGGTCAACTATAGACAATATGCAGTCTGTCAGATTTGTTGCATTAAAGTTGGCCTCACGAATGTTGCTGGTCATGAACGAACTTCCGGTCAAATCTGCTTCCGCAAAATCAGCGCCTCGCA
>CBIHRH010000753.1:0-2780 GCA_966212365.1 uncultured Emticicia sp.
CTTGTCATACCCATTCTGTAATTAATAATTTTATACTCCTTATCGTTGCTTTGTCGCCTCTGGCTCAACAATCTATCAATGGAGTTTTTAATAAAAGCTATATTTAATTGATAAATTTAGCTGAAAATATTGATAAAATAAACCCAAACCACTGAAATCACTTATTAAATTACCCAATATGCGTTACGAGCCAATTGATTCAACTTTGTTTTTAAGCAATCGCAAACGTCTGAATTCATTATTAAAACCTAGATCAATGGTAATTGTTTTGTCTAATGACGTGATTCCAAGTAACGCGGATGGAACATTAGGTTTCAGACAAAATAACGATTTTTTTTATTTAACAGGTATTGACCAGGAAGAAAGTATTCTGGTTTTATTCCCTGATTTTCCTGACGAGAATTTCAGAGAGATTTTATTGTTACGAGAAACCAGTGAGCATATTAAAACCTGGGAGGGAGAGAAACTGACTAAATCGCAAGCCACTAATATTTCTGACATTAGTAAAGTAGTCTGGACAAGCAGTTTTGAATCAATATTACGCAAGCTCGTATTTGAAGCCGATCAGATTTATCTCAATATGAATGAGCATGATGGTGCCGACTGGAAATTTCAAAGCCGTGAAAGAAGATTTATTACCGAGTTTCAGCAGAAATTTCCACTGCATAAAGTGGAGAGGCTGGCCCCTCTTTTACGCCAATTAAGAGTAATTAAGCAACCACAAGCAATAGAGTTAATAAAGAAGGCCATAGATATTTCGGCTAACGGCTTTAGGCGAATGGCCAAATTTTTAAAACCCAATGTGCGTGAGTATGAGCTAGAGGCTGAACTTACCTATGAGTTTTTGAAAAATCGTTCTCGTGGACACGCTTTTCATCCTATTATGGCATCTGGCCAGAGTGCTTGCGTATTACATTATATCACCAATAACAATATTTGCAAAGATGGTGAAGTTATATTATTAGATTTTGGTGCAGAATACGCCAATTACAATGCTGATGTTACGAGATGCTTACCTGTTAGTGGACGTTTTACGCTACGTCAAAGGCAAGTATATGAATCGGTTTTAAAAATTATGCGATTATCCCGTAACATGATTGTGAAGGGAAACACAATGGATAAACTGAGGAGAGATGTAGGCAAGATAGTAGAGTCTGAATTAATAGATTTAGGATTGCTAAGCAAAAGTGATGTGGAAAGACAAGACCCTGATGCACCTTTATATAGAAAATATTTTCCTCATGGTATTTCACATCATTTAGGACTAGATGTGCACGATGTGGGTAGTCGATATGAAACATTTAAACCAGGAATGGTATTTACTTGTGAACCTGGTATTTATATACCTGAAGAGAAATTGGGTATTCGCTTAGAAAATGATATTCTGATAACCCAAAGAGGGAATATAGATTTGATGGAGAATATTCCGATTGAGGTAGATGAAATTGAAGAATTAATGAATAGTTAAATCCTGATTTTAAATGCTAATGTCGAAGAAAAATAGTTTTCTACTATCTTTGCAGCCCTAATAATTTGAATAATATGTATAAGAAATTGCTTCCTACCAGATTTTACTTCACAACTTTATTAATTTTCCTTTCAAGGTTGTTGTGGGCTCAGAGTGCTGATGAGTTGGTTTTTAAACAAAAAATGGATTTGCCAAAAGGTGAAACTACCGCTCAATCTGCCTTAACAATTGCTCAGTCATTTCTTGGTCAGCCATATAAGGCAGGTACACTTGATGTGGCAACCAAAGAACAATTGGTATGTAATCTGAAAGATTTTGATTGCTGGACTTTTGTGGAAACGGTTTCGGCGATGGCAGTTACCAAACATTCTTCAAAACCAGGTTTTGCATCTTTTCTGAATACATTAAAAAAATTAAGGTACCGCGATGGGCAGATAAACGGCTACGCTTCTCGTTTGCATTATTTCAAAGAATGGGCAATAAGGGCAGAAGAGAATAAACTGATGCAGGATATGACAGAAATGATAGGCGGAATGCCCACTGGAAAGCAAATTAACTTCATGACTAGCCACCGAGATTTGTACCCTCATTTGCAGAATAATGAAACATTCTCAGCCGTTGAAAACTACGAGAATCACTTGAATAAATATGATTTTTATTATATTCCAAAAGCAAATGTTAGAAAACTGGAGAGTCAAATTCAGGATGGGGATATTATTGCTATTACCTCAAATATTGAAGGGCTTGACTTTAACCACGAAGGATTCGCTATTCGAAAAAACGGAAGAATTCATTTGCTACATGCTTCTCAGGAAATGAAAAAGATAGTGATTTCTACCGAGCCTTTATCAGATTACCTCAATCGATTTAAAAAACATTCAGGAATAGCAGTTGTTCGCCTCCTTTGATAAAAATGAAACCCCACAAAATTCAGATTTCATGGGGTTTCATTTTTTATTCTATCACTTGTCCGTCTTTCATTACCAATTTTACATTTCTTATAGCCTTGATATTATCCGTTGGATTTCCCTCGACAACCACGATATCGGCCAATAAGCCTGTTTTAATTCTTCCCACCTGTTTCTCAATATGAAAAGCATCTGCATTTGTGCTAGTGGCAGATTTTAGTGCTTCTATAGGTTTCATACCATATTCTACCAGCATTTCTATTTCCCGGGCATTGTCACCATGCGCAAAAACGCCAACATCACCCCCCATGCAAATTTTCACACCTGATTTTAGAATTTCTTTGAATGACTCCTTTTTATGTTTTATTCTTTCAGGGTCCGGGTCAATTCCTTTTTTCCAACCA
>CBIHRH010000754.1:0-2776 GCA_966212365.1 uncultured Emticicia sp.
AATTCTACGGCTTTCTCCATATAAGTAATACCTAATGAATCGTTAGCTGCTTTGTTTGCATCATCCTTGATACAAATATAACCACGACCAATTGTACCATAATCAGATGCTAAATGGCGATCCTGAGGTGCTTGTTTCAAAAACTCCTGAATATTTTTTACACCCTCGGCACACTCGCCTTTTTCTACTTGTGTATATCCTCTTAAGCGGAATTTAACCGGATCTTGAACTTTATCGAAAATTGAATTCAATACCTGAGTAGCACCGTCATAATCTTTAGAAGTAAACGCTAATTTTACATATCTCAATTTAGCAGCATCAGTTGCTTCACTTTTCTCAAGATACAATTTTGCGTTTTTAGCCGCTAAATCATACTTACCAAAAATCTGGAATATACCACTTAAATAATAATAAGCAGGAGCATGCTCCGGGTCAGCTTTGATAGACTCATTCAATTCTTGTTGCGCCTTAGGGTAGTTTTTACCCTGGAACCACACCCTACCCATCAAGGTACGGATTGGAGCCGGTTTCTGGCCCATATTCAAAGCATTTTCAAGAGCAGTCATGGCAGAACCTCCATCATTTTTCAATAAGAATGCTTTTGCTAAGGCAATGTAGTAATCAGGATTGTTCTTCACTTTTAGAACATCTAAACCAGCCTGAATATTCAACACAGCCTCTGCCGGATCATTCAATTTCGGGTCTTCTGAAATAGCGTAAGCCTCCCCGATTCTGAATAGTACTTCTGGGTTTTTATTTCTAGTGTCCTTTTTAATCAAATCAAAATCTGCTTTAGCACCTGCTTTATCACCTGAAAGTAATTTTACAGCAGCTAACCCAACACGATTTAATGGATCTGGTTTTTTCTCTGTTGCTGCCCCTTTGGTGAAAGCATCTTTTGCTTTAGCCAAATCAGGCTCAGGCAAATTCAGAAAATAATACCCCTGATAAAAATAATTCTCTGCTGTTGGGGCAGAAGTTGTTAATTGATTGAAAACTGTACCAGCAGCGTTGTACCGCTCGGCATCCAAATTTCTCAGTCCGTCCTGCACAGTTTGTGCCATGGTGTGGAACGTCAACGCCAGCACCGCCACCGCTGATACTGACAAAGATCTCAAAATCTTGTTCATTTTCACTCTGAAAGTTAGGTTTACAATTCTTTGTATTAAAAAAAAATTAAGCAAAGTTAAAAAATGTATTTCAAACAGAAAAAAATTTGTTGTTGCTTGTATAAACTTTTTAAATCTTTTGCTTTTGTTGATTAAGACAAAATCTTATATCTGAGGTTTATTAATAAGTTGTTAATGCAAGTTTTTTTAATTCAAATCAATACAACAAATATTTTGCTTGCATTGTTCTATTCTATTACTGTATTATCCTATTTTGGCTGTTCTCTGTTGATAACAACCCCTTTTGGGTAGACATAATAGGGTATTAACCCGGATTTTTCCACAACCAACTGACCTATCTGCGCACAACAGAAGCGAATAAATGCTTTTGTTAGTCCAAAGTGGTCGAATGTATGCAGATACACCCTTCTTTCTAAAGGATACTTTCTGGCTCTTAGCGCTTCAGTATCAGGATTGTAATAATCATTTTCGCCAGGGCTATCAGAAGCAGAAACGCCAAGTACTTTTACTTTACTGATAAATGTGCGGCTGTTTCTATCATCCAAATCGCTTATCCAGTTGCCACCTATCAAACCTATGGCTTTCGGGTTTTTCTCGATATAATCAATTACATCCTTATTACCATTGGCCGCAAAAATATTGGCCCTTTTAATATCCTTAATATTCAATTTCTGAATAATGTAATTCAGATTACTTGAATTACTGTTATCAAAAACCAGCTTATAATCTGTATACGCATTGCCATCAAATATTTCTTTGAGTTCTTTTAAAGAAATATGTTCCATCGGATTACCAGGATTCGTAATCAGTGCTACTCCATCCAGTGCCATTTTTGCAGGAAGATAGGCTATTTTACGAGAAGCAAATATAGCTTTTTCATTTTCGGTTGCCTCACGTGTTCCTATTGCTATGTCTACTGAGTCTTTCATCAGTAATGCCATTGCTTTTTGCTCCGGCATATATTTTACATGCAATATGGCTTTAGGATAATGGGCGTTGTAGGCCATTATCTGAGCTTCAACAATAGGTTTTAGTGATTCGTCGGCTGCAATCGTTATTTCGCCGTCATTGGGTAAATCGGGCTTTTCCGGCTTAGAACATTTTGTAAATAGCAAAGCACATGTTATCAAGAGAAGGAATTTTCTCATGGTAGTTGTTATATAGTTTAAGTTAGAACAATGTAAAATTAAGTATTAGTAAACGATAAAGTCAAGTGATTCAGTATAATATTAAAAAAAAATTAAAACGATATTAAAAAACATGCCACTCTGTAGTACAAAGTGGCATGCCTGTATCAAAAAGATTTAATCAGTTATTCATCGTATCCCTGATTGCAAGGTAAGCTCTGTAAGCTCTGAAAATCCCGTACACAATAAGCAATGCACCCATTGCATAAGCCAGATTATCAGACAGTGGTACCATCAACCATTTCAATTTGATCACAAAGTATCCTAAAGCAATGTATACTAAGGCGAATAAACCCATAGATAATTGCAGGACTCTTTGAAATACCTGACGCTGCTTATCTGATGAATTACGTCGTGTTGCCATTATTACTCAAGTTGAAAGTTGATCGGCATCGTGAAGAATACACGTACGCTACGACCATTTTGTTTACCTGGATTCCATTTTGGCATCGACTTAAT
>CBIHRH010000755.1:0-2774 GCA_966212365.1 uncultured Emticicia sp.
GCAGGATAAAACCCTGCAATAAATACAATGGCAATCAGCAAAAGCACAACAAACCCAATGAGTATGACATCGGAGAAAAGGTTGATATTCAAAGGTGTTTTCAACCATTGTCCTAACAAAGGAGCAGCTAAATAGGCTATTGATAGAGCCAAAGTAATAGAAAGCACCGCCACCACAGCCGTTTCGCTGATAAATTGCCAGAAAATCTGCCCTTGAGAGCTTCCTAATGTTTTTCTGACACCCACTTCTTTATAACGTTTGAAAGATAGTGCAGTTGACAAATTAATAAAATTGATACAGGCAATAAGTACCATCAACACCCCAATTACTATTAACAAACTAATGGTTGATCGTTTAATTTTTCCGCCATAATCAATATTAAAATGTATATCTGAAAGATCTTGCAGGTGATATTTGAATATCTCACTATCAGCACCGTGATACTTTTTTGAAAAAGCCGGCATCTGCTTATGAAATGCTTCTTTCAGGTCTTTTGAGCGCAGCATGACAAATGTTTCGCGGCTACTCTCAATCCATCCCCAGTCTTCGTAACCATAATTGGGTACGAGTATTTTTAGGGTCGGTAGTGAAACAAAAATATCCGTTTTGAGATCACTGTTGTCCCGATAGTTTTCTATGATGCCAGCTATTACCACCTCCTGCTGATTCTCTAACTTAATACTTTTGCCAACGGGATTCTCTGTACCAAAAAATTTTTGGGCGTAACGTTCGGTAAGAACAGCCTTGTTGGGCCCGTCTAATACAGCCGGTGTACCGGATTTCCAGGCATAGTCGAAAATTTTGAAATAATCAGCATTTGTAAAGGCCGCCGATTCTTTTTCCAAATACTTGCGCACATTGTTTCCTTCTGTCACAGCAATTGTCAAAGGTCTATGTGCGAGATAGGTAGTTTGTTCAACTGCCGTATACTCTTTTTTGAGTGTGTTGTGCAATATATAAGCACTTCCTTTTGAACGCTCAATATTGCCATCGTCCAGATGCAAATCAACCACTGCCCGATAAATTCTATCTGCATTTTTGTGGTAGGCATCTACACTTAAATGGTGTTTCACTAAAGAAAAAACCAATATCCCACCGGCCATACCTAAGGCAAGGCCCGCTATATTCAGAAAAGTAAAGAGTTTATTTCTGGTTAAAATTCTGAAGGTAAATTTTAATTTCATATTTTTTGAATAGGGCAGACTGCTAAGGGCATGGGGCAAGGAGTTTCACCCCCATACCCTATGCCCATGCCCCCGGCTATTTATTCTGTTTTTAATGATTTTATCGGATTTACTAATGCTGCTTTGATAGCCTGAGAGCTTACTGTCAATAGCGCTACCAATACAGCAATAAACCCTGTTATAACAAATATCCACCATTGAATCGTGACCTGGTAAGCAAAGTCTTTCAACCACTGTGTCATAAAATAGTAGGCTATAGGACTTGCTATTAGCACCGAAATCAGGATTAATTTTAGAAAATCTTTAGATATTAAAGTGGTAAGACCTACCACCGAAGCTCCCAATACCTTGCGGATACCGATTTCTTTAGTACGTTGCTCTGCTGTGTAGGCGGCTAAGCCAAATAAGCCTAAGCAGGCAATCAGAATAGCCAAGCCTGAAAATAATAGTACCACATTGGCCGTCTGGGTTTCGGAACGATAGAGTGTATACAAGAATTGGTCAAGAAATACATATTCAAAGGCAGATGCGGGAATACTCTTTTTGAAAGTAGCTTCCAATTGCTTCATGGTTTGCCCTAAATCGCTTGTATTGACCTTTACAAGCAGGTAAGGCCTTGACTCGGAATCAGCATTATGAAAAGCATAAGAGCCAATAGGCTGATGGAAAGAATTATAGTGAAAATCTCTTACTACCCCTACAATTTCAGCCTTATGATTCCAGAATAAATTATCCGAAAACTTACCAATTGCTTCCTGCGGTGTTTTATAGCCTAACAACTTCACGGTTGTTTCATTGACTACTATCTGTACCGTTGTATCTTTTTCACCTTTAATGAGTGGCAATGTATTACCTGCTAAAAATTTCAGGTCTAAAACTTTGGCAAAATCTCCCGTTACACGGTTGGTAGTAACAGCGAATGTCTCTTTTGGATTATCAGCCTTACTCATCGAGCGGCCGCTGCCGCCAAAGCCTAAATAAGTTTGCGCTCGTGAGGTTTCTACTACATTGCTCAAGGCTTTATAGCTGTTTATTAGGCCATCTATCTGTTCTTTGTTTTCAGCTCCTGATGTCATTACTGCTATAACCTGCTCAGGATTATAGCCTAATTTTTTATTCTGAATAAACTTTAATTGCTGGAAAAAGATAAAGGTGCAGATAATCAGAATAATTGAGGCAGAAAATTGAATAACCACTAAAGACTGACGGAAAAATCCGGCTGCCGACTTTTTGGTAATTGATGTCTGCAAAAGGCTTTTCGGTGCGAAAGAAGACAGGTAGAATGCCGGATAAGAGCCTGAAACGAAGGTTACAAAGGTAAAAACCAGTAGTAACCCTATACCTACCTCCGGCGTAAAAATATTGGCAATTGATAAGTCCTTACCCGCTAACTGATTAAATACAGGTAATGCCAATATCAGGAAACTCAAGCTTAATAATAATGCCATAAAAATGGTAAGCGTGGTTTCGGTATAGAAACGCCCTATTAACTGACGATTAGTAGCACCAATCGTTTTATTAATACCTACTTCCTTGAAACGCTTTTGTGAACGAGCCGTTGCCAGGTTCATATAATTGATGCAGGCTATG
>CBIHRH010000756.1:0-2772 GCA_966212365.1 uncultured Emticicia sp.
TGGTAAAACATAATCCGGGTCGTAATTTCGTGGGGGTTGATTCGGGATTGAATCATTTAATTCGTCCGATGATGTATGATGCCTATCACGAAATCATCAATGGGTCTAATCCTGAAGGGGAAGAGAAAGAAAAATATGATATTGTGGGCTATATCTGCGAAACAGATACATTGGGCAAAGACCGTACTATTCCAACCGTAAAAGAGGGCGATATCATTGTGATAAAAAATGCAGGAGCCTATGGATTTTCGATGGCTTCTAACTACAACTCACGTTTCCGTCCTGCCGAAGTATTGATTTATAATGGTGAAGTGAAGCTGATTCGCCAGCGTGAAACGATGGAAGATATTCTGAAAAATCAGGTTGTGTTGGATATATAGATTGGTCTATAGCTTTGCTATGATTTTATTGCCACAATGTGCACTAATTACACTATGTTACACAATTTTTTTATAGTGTCACATACTGAACCTTGTGTACATTGTGGCAATATCTTTTTCCTATCAGGCATCCTATTTTCAAAATTGTATAGTAGGATAAGATTGTTTACATTTGAAGCATCAATAAACCAGAGTACTGACATGACCGCTTCTGAACAAACCTTCCATCGCTCGAGTAAAAAAGACGAATTTGAATCACCCGATTTTTATGATATAGACGACCTGCTGACTGAAGAACACAAAATGATTCGCTCGGCCGTACGTGATTTTGTAAAACGGGAAATCTCCCCTATCATCGAAGATGCTGCTCAACGATGCGCTTTTCCTGAGTTTATTGTAAAGAAGTTCGGAGAACTGGGCGTTTTTGGCCCTACCATTCCTGTGGAATATGGGGGACAAGGTCTGGATTATATTTCCTACGGATTGATGATGCAGGAGATTGAAAGGGGTGATTCGGGAATGCGTTCAACGGCATCCGTTCAAGGCTCGCTGGTTATGTTTCCCATTTACAAATATGGTAGTGAAGAGCAGAAACAAAAATTTCTGCCTAAGTTGGGAAGCGGAGAGTTTCTAGGTTGTTTTGGATTAACCGAGCCCGACTTTGGTTCGAACCCAAGTGGAATGACTACTAATTTTAAAGAAGATGGTGACCATGTGATACTGAACGGCTCAAAGATGTGGATTTCTAATTCACCCAAAGCAGATGTAGCAGTTGTTTGGGCAAAAAATGAACAAGGACGTATTAAAGGCTTGATAGTGGAGCGCGGCATGGAAGGATTCAGTACGCCGGAAATACACGGCAAATGGTCTTTAAGAGCAAGTATCACCGGGGAACTGGTTTTTGATAATGTAAGAGTACCTAAAGTAAATATTTTACCGGAAGCAGACGGGCTTAAAGCCCCGATGTCGTGCCTTGATAATGCCCGTTACGGCATTGCCTGGGGAGCATTAGGTGCGGCGATGGATTGCTACGATTCTGCCCGTAGATATGCCATGGAACGCATCCAGTTTGATAAACCGATTGCAGCATTTCAGCTGACACAAAAGAAACTGGCCGAAATGCTCACTGAAATCACCAAAGCTCAACTGGTTTGCTGGCGACTGGGTAATCTGAAAAATCAGGGTAAGGCCACCACGGCACAAATCTCTTTAGCGAAGCGCAACAATGTAGCCATGGCCCTTGAAATTGCCCGTGAAGCCCGACAAATACACGGAGGCATGGGCATAACAGGCGAATACCCGATAATGCGCCACCAGATGAACCTCGAATCGGTTGTAACTTATGAAGGTACCCATGATATTCATCTATTGATTTTAGGAAATACCATTACCGGAATTCCGGCGTTTAAATAATTGCGAATTAGTGAATATCAAGCTCAAAATAATCATTCGCTAATTCGTAATTCACCATTTTTCACCGCCTCGCTGACGACTAAAATTTTATGAAGAAAACTCTATTCTGGTTGTGCTTGCTGTGCGCGATTCAGTTATCGGCACAAGACCGCATTCTCACCCTTAAGCAAGATACCCTCAAAGCAAAGATCAACAGTATTGATAAACAAAAAGTCATTTATTACCTCGATGCAGATAAAGACAAAAAACTGCAGGAAATACCTGTGGCCAACTTGCACAAAATCATCTGGCGGACTAGGCTTGAATATATTATTAATCAGGATTTTGAAGACAAGCATAAAAAATCTTCCAATAGCGAAAAACTCATGCGGCATGCAGTACTGGCTTATGAAGAAAAGAGATTATCCAATAAATTGAATCCAAAGTTTGTCAAAACTAAATTTTAGAGGTTAGTCAGCGTTATTTATCTCCTGAAACTCGCTGAATTCAGAAAGCTCTTTTTTATTGTTACTTTCCAATTGCTTATAATCTATTTCCCAGTTGACAGATGCAGCTAACTGGTTCATCATGAGTCCTACCTGTCGGTTAGCTACTTTGGGTAAATCACTGTCCAGGGCTTTTTCCTGCATCAGTTTTTTGGCTTCGTTCAGGATATTGGTATAATCTTCATGGCTGAATTTATTCAACCAGCCCTGGTCTATATCATAAAATTTATAGTCTGTATCAATTGACAATACCTCTGCCTGTGGAAACTCCTCAACTATCAGTTTTCGCGTCGTTTCGTCTCTCCTGACTTTCATTTTGCTAAAATCAAACCCAACCGAAACCTTCGCCCTTGAAACCACCAAAGCCTTTTTATTAATTTTGAATAAGCCCCAGAAGTCTTTTTTGCTGCTATGGTCATATATCTCGGTAAAATAGCCCTCTGCCACCACCACTTTGAACACTTTCTCTATACGCTCAAGCAGCAAAGTAGATT
>CBIHRH010000757.1:0-2756 GCA_966212365.1 uncultured Emticicia sp.
ACACTCTTGGCCGCATGGCGAATCAGGCCTTCTGATGAAATAAACTCTGTATACATCAAATCCGCTCCGTTTTCTTTGCAGACCAATCTGAATGGTGGGTCGCTGACATCCTCCATCGGTGCCAGTAAAAGCGGAAATTCTCCTAACGATATATTACCTATTTTAACCAAAATCTAAAATTGAATTAGTGAATTCACAAATAAGTGAATAATTTTACTGCAAATTTACCGAAAATTAAGCAGAAACTGCTATATTAAATTTAAACAGTAAATATGAAAAATAATTCCCCGATGTACCTAACCGGTAAGGAAAATCCCGCTGCCTCTTCTATCCTGATTATTCTGGGTCTTTTTTTAGTAAACTTTCTATTTTTAGGTAGTCTGATCCAGATTATAGTCATGCTGGCTTCGGGGGCAACTTTACAGGGAATGCTCGAAAGTGGTGGAGATTTTACGAATATGCCAAACGGTTGGTTAGCAATGATTTTAGGGCAGGGTTTGGGGTCTTTTGTGGGATTTATCGGCACAGCCTGGTTATACTGGCGAATTATTGAAAAAAAACAATGGAGTGATTTAAACTTTAAGCCTTTTCCAAAGGCTCGGATATTTTTCATGATCATTCTGATTCAAGTGGTCTTTATGGGCTTTAATGGATGGTTGCAGGAAATTAATGAAAATATTGTTTTCCCTGAGTCGATGAAAGGTTTAGAAACCTGGCTAAAAGGCATGGAAGACCAACTAGCTAAAGCTACCAGGTTTTTTACGACTTTTACCTCTTTCTGGCAGTTTCTTCTGGCTTTTATTGTAATAGCGGTGATAGCAGGTATTGGTGAAGAACTCGTTTTCAGAGGCTTATTAATGCGCAAATTGTTTTTAGGTATCAACAATATTCATGTGGCTATCTGGTTGGCAGGATTCATTTTTGCTGTTATCCACTTCCAGTTTTATGGTATTCTGCCACGTATGATGCTCGGTGTGTTATTTGGCTATTTATATTATTGGACGGGCAATATCTGGGTGCCCATTCTGGCACATATCTTCAACAATGGTCTGGCAATTATTATCATGTATCTGTATAATCTGAAAATAGTAAAAACTGACCTCGAAAGCATAGACCACGTACCGATACCTATCGTTCTTTTTTCGTTGGTAGCAACTATTGGTTTGATGTTTTTGTTCAGGAATTATACAGAATCACAATCTGTTGAATCGCAATCATAATAGTATGGAAAACCAAAATCAAAGTAAATTCAAAACCTGGTTTAAAAGGCTCGGTTGGGCAGGCTTTTTCTTTTTTCTGATCAAGGGCTTACTTTGGTTGATTATACCTTATCTGATAGCCAAAGGTGTTTTGAGTAAATAAGCGTTTATCTAGATGCTTATTTACTTTGCGTATATTTCTATTGAACAATGGAGTATAGAATAATTTCTCTTGGGTATTCTTGCCAAATTGCTAATCCACATATCCTCATTATTTACCGCTAGTTGAGTAAATGCTACTAATCAGCCTTTTTTACTTTTTTTATCCTCAGAAGAATTTTATTTTCGTTTGTCCAAATCCGCTCTCATAGTTAATCATTCAATCGCAGATTCATGATAAAATTTTTCTTTTTAGCATTTGAGAGTTTCCGGTTTGCCTGGCAGGCTCTTAGGTCCAATTTATTCCGTACGATGCTCTCTTTAATGGGAGTAACTGTGGGTATTTTCTCTATTATAGGTGTGCTTACAATGGTAGATTCGTTGGAGTCTAACATTAAAAATAGCCTTAACTCCATTGGTACAAATGTAATTTATGTGCAAAAATGGCCATGGTTATTTACTAATGGCGACTACCCCTGGTGGAAATACTTTATGCGTCCGGAGCCTAAGTACAATGAATTCAAATATCTGAGAGAAAATCTTGAACATGCACAGGCTGGAGCTATGATGGATTTTGCAGGAGATATCACCTGCCGGAAAGGTAGTAATAGTATTAATGCTTTGGTTCAGGGCATTACCTATGAATTTAACGAAATCACAGAAGTACCGATTGTTAATGGGCGTTATTTTGCCTCTCAGGAAATAGAATCAGGTAAGAATGTAGCCGTATTAGGTGCTGAAATTTCTGATGCATTATTTCCAGATACAGATCCGATCGGAAAAACATTTAAAATGAAAGGGCAAAATATTACAGTGATTGGGGTGCAGGAAAGGAAAGGAAAGCAAATCGCTGATTTCGGTGGAGAGCCTGACCAGAAAGTAATTATTCCGTTCTTATCACATAAAAGAATCTTTTCTTCGGGTGAATTAACTGGCGATATTGTTTTTAAAGGTTATGAAAACGATGAAGGACTTTTTGAACTGGAGGGAGAAATAACAGGCTTATTACGAACCAAAAGAGGGTTAAGACCTACGCAAGAAGACAGTTTTGCACTTAATCGCCCGGAAGCTGCTGCAGCTATGCTTGGTCAACTGTTCAGCACATTGCGTGTCAGTGGGTTTGTTATCGGTATTTTTGCCTTACTGATTGGTGGGTTCGGTATTGCCAATATTATGTTTGTGACTGTAAAAGAACGCACCAATATTATTGGTATTCAGAAATCTCTCGGCGCTAAAAACTACTTTATCCTATTTCAGTTTTTGTTCGAATCTATATTCCTTTGTGTGGTGGGCGGGCTTTTTGGGCTGTTACTGGTCTATATTTTAAGTTTCTTACCGTTAGGCTCTTTAGATATTATCTTAAGTTACGGCAATATTATTCTGGGGATTGGTGTTTCC
>CBIHRH010000758.1:0-2750 GCA_966212365.1 uncultured Emticicia sp.
TACATTTGACATGATAAACAACCCTATCAATGATTCACGAATCTTTCTTTGAAACCGATATAAAACAACGCAAAATCTTCTTTCAGAAATGGCTGTCTGAGCATAATGACACCAAAGGTATTATAGCCTTAGTACACGGCTTAGGTGAACATAGTGGCAGATATGCTCACGTAGCCGAGTTTTTCACTTCGCAAGGTTTAGCTATTATAGCCGTTGACACCTACGGGCATGGACAAACCTCGGGCAAAAGAGGGCATGCCGATTCGATGGAAGCTTATATGAACCAGATTAGCCGTTTGCTTGAACTGGCGAAACAAGCTGTTCCCAATAAACCTGTTTTCTTATATGGTCATAGCATGGGTGGTGCTTTGGTATTGAGTTATTTATTCAGACATAAACCCGCTATCAACGGCGTTATTGCCACTGCTCCCGCTGTTCGTCCGGGTTTTGAGTTGCCTAAATTATTATTAGCCATTGGCAAAATAGCCCGTGTTATTGCTCCTTCATTTACCCAGCCCAATTCGCTTGATTTAGAGAATCTATCACATGACCGGGAAGTGATTGAAAGATATAAGGCAGACCCGCTGGTGCACAATCAGGCCTCGGGTGTAGTAGGTATCGGCCTGATAGAATGGGGTGAATGGTTATTGAAAAATGCCAAACAGACGTCAGTTCCTATTTTAATCATGCACGGAACAGAAGATAAACTGACTAGCTACGTAGCAAGTAAACAATTAGCATCTCAACTATCCGGCGATGTTACATTTAAAAGTTATGAAGGGCTTTATCATGAAATTCACAATGAGTTTGAAAAACAAGACGTTTTCAATGATATCCTGGCTTGGATAAGAAAGCATTTATAATAGCATCATTATATAAGTTTCAGGGCTTGGCACAGTATTTTTTGCTATCTTTATACAAGAATCCGGAAAAACCGCTAAACCATAAAATTAATCCATGAAACTTGCTATCAGCTGCCAGCTTGATTATAAAATTCGCGAAAATACGCCTCTTATACTATTGCTTCGCCCACGTAGTGGCGCCGGACAATGGGTGACGAAAGAAGAATATTTACTAGAACCCAACATACCTGTAACCGAATATACCGACTTATACGGCAATCTTTGCCAGAGACTATTTACACCGGAGGGAGATTTCTCTATTAAAACTTCGGCAATAGTAGAGGTAGCCGACCAGATAGATGTTGATTTTAGTGCTAACTTTGTAGCCGTGCAGAATTTACCAGATGAAACTTTAATTTATCTATTGCCAAGCCGTTATTGCGAATCAGATAAATTAGGTGATCTGGCGGCTTCAATTATAGGAGATATAGAGAGTGGATATGAACAAGTAGAGGCCATCAGAAAATGGATTAACACAAATATTCGTTATGAATACGGGCGTAGTAATGCATCAACATCAGCGCAAGATACAGCGCAAAGTCGTATAGGTGTTTGCCGTGATTTTTCACACTTAGGTGTAGCTTTTTGCCGGAGTCAGAATATACCGGCTCGCTATGTAGTCGGATATTTGCATGAACTAAAACCTATGGATTTGCACGCCTGGTTTGAAGCTTATCTGGGCGGACGATGGTATACTTTTGATGCCACTCAAACCGAACCTAAAGGCAATAGAGTAGTATTAGCTTATGGTAGAGATGCTGCCGATGTTGCTTTGGCAACCCAATTTGGGCCCATGGAATTACAGAATATGACAGTATCTGTAGAGCCTGCCCAAGACTAATGATTTTCCTAAACATTTAATCCTGAATGTCTCATTTTAATATATATAGTTCTTCTGCGGGATCTGGCAAGACCTTTACTTTGACCAAAGAATACCTCAAATTATTATTTCTTAATAGCGAGAAACCCTTTTATTTCAAGCAGATTTTAGCCATTACTTTTACCAATGACGCTGCTAACGAAATGAAAGAGCGTATTCTAAGAGACTTAAAAGCAATCTCAGATACTGAAAATTTTAATGAGACATCAAAGTCCTGGGATGTATTTCAGAAAATTCTGGAAGAAACCGATATTCCTGCAGACATTATTCAGAAAACAGCCGGGACAGTCTTCAAAAACATCATTTTAGAGTATTCTGATTTTGCCGTTAAAACCATTGATAGCTTTGTCAATCAATTAGTGAATGCTTTTACCGAAGAATTGAACTTACCTTTCAATTATGAAATTGTATTGGACACCGACAGGGTAATGACCGAAGCAGCGGAACGGCTCATTGAAAAAGCAGGAGATGAAGAACATCAGGAAATAACCCGAATTTTAGAGAGTTTTATCGAAGAAAAAGTAGGTGACGGACAGAGCTGGAATTTCGTAACCGAGGAGTTAGCCAAATTCGGGAATCACCTGATTAATGACCAATATTATGCTTTACTTATCAAAATTGATGGGCTCAATGATAAAGATTTCAATGAAATAGCAACTAATATCCATACTTATCTGAAATGGTTTGAAAGCACTATTACTGGTCTGGCTAAAAAGGCCACCGAATTAATTGAGAGTGAGGAATTAATTATTGATGACTTTACACAGAAAGGTAAAGGCATAGGTGCTTATTTTTATAATATGCGTGAAGATTTTGAGAACGAATATTATTATAAAAAAGAATCCTCCCCTAATAGCTACCATTGGGCGGCTATCCGCGAAGATAAATGGTATAGTGCAAAAGGTACTTCCGCGCCTATTAAAGCAAGCATTGATAGTATTAAAGAAGAATTAAGTAGCATTTTTTAT
>CBIHRH010000759.1:0-2747 GCA_966212365.1 uncultured Emticicia sp.
CGAAATTTTTAAAAGGCTATAAAAACACAATGATTATTTACTAAGAGACCCGTAAAAATTGGTAGTTGAAACTCCGTGTTTGGCTTTAATAAACTAAGGCTGAATAATTATGAAATAAATGTACTAGGTTTTTTATAGACTATATTCGCATATTACGTAAAATAATCCTCAAAAAACGCACAGCCTTTAATAATTAACTTTTAGCTAAAACTAGAGGGTATTTTAATAATGAATTGATAAAATTAGGGCTACCTGAACCGAGACGTCTCTGATTTTTTTGGGCTAAAAACATTTCTGCTATCTTTAAAGAAGAATCAAAAAAACTGTGTCACAACGAACTATGAAAAAATTACATTTACTACTTTTCGTATTCAACATTCTTCCGTTTCAGCTAGAGGCTCAAAAGCCCAGAGCAAGAGATTTAGGCATTCCGTTCGACGGAACAACCGGAACCAACAACGCCATTACCGATGTGCCTGGCGTAGAGGTAGGGTATAAAACATTAATCAGCGGCTCTGGTGAATTAAAGGTTGGCAAAGGCCCTGTAAGAACCGGCGTAACTGTGATACTACCCAAAGGCAAAACGGATGCAAGCTATCCAGCTGCCTGGTTTTCATTAAATGGTGATGGTGAACTGACCGGACTACCCTATGTTGATGATTTCGGCACTGGCTATGGAGCCATTGGCATTACCAACACAAATAGTGTAGGCATCGTGAAAGATGCCATCGGCGAATGGAGTTTTAAGAAATTCTCGAAAGGCGATTTCGTCGATTTCTCTTTCGGACTTCCAACAGTTGGCGAAACGTGGGATGGCGCATTAAACGACATCAACGGCCTTCACGTAAAAAAAGAGCATGTATTTGAAGCCTTAGACAAAGCCCAAAGCGGAAAAATAGCGGAAGGTAATGTAGGAGGTGGCACAGGTATGGCACTCTATAGCTTTAAAGGTGGCAGTGGCACTGCTTCAAGGGTATTTAAAATTGATTCAACACAATATACTTTAGGGGTATTCGTACAAGCCAACTTTGGTCGACGGGATGAATTAACCGTTGCTGGTGTACCCGTAGGCAAAGAAATTCAGGATTTGCAACCTATTGTCAATAGGGAGAAACGCAAAGATGGGTCTATTATTGCCATTGTCGGAACTGATGCGCCACTCCTACCGAACCAGCTGAAACTGATAGCCAAAAGAGTAACGCATGGCATAGCCCGCACAGGCACTTTTTCGCACCATGGGTCGGGTGAAATTTTTCTGGCTTTTTCTACAGCCGCGCCTATATATAATAAGGATAAGACAGAGACCTGGAAAGTACTACCGAAATGGAATTTAGACCCTGTATTCAAGGCAACTGTAGAGGCCACAGAAGAAGCTATCATTAATGCCCTGGTAGCCGCAGAAGACATGGAGGGAATTAATGGCAATAAATACTTTGGAATTCCTCATGATAGGTTAAAAGCGATTATGAAGAAGTATAATCGATTGGAAGAGAAAAAATAAACGTTATTTGATTTTTTGTAGAGACGTATAGCAATACGTCTCAGAGGCCTATGCAATCCAATAAATGCGATATGCGTAAACAAAACCAAAACATCATTCCCCTTTTCTCACTGGCCTTTTGAGACGTATAGCAATACGTCTCAAAAATAATCTATTTCGCCGGATAAACCTTCTGCAACCAAACCCCCAATTTGGTATAAATACTAAACAGACTCTTCCGCATTTCATGCGTTTCACCAGGATATAATTCCAATTGCGACTGTATGCCTAAAGATTGTAATTTCTTATACAGTTCTTTCGATTGATTCACATTCACCAGTTCATCGCTCTCGCCATGAAAAATAATGGTAGGCACATCCGTTTCTTTTTTCAGGTGGTAAATCGGACTTGCCTCAACAGCAATAGACGCCTGCGGATTAGCATCACCCAGAAATTGATTGATAATAGAACTGGCAGAAGGGTTTTCTCTGAAAACCTTATCCGTCAAATCAGTTGGCCCTACAATATCTATTACTGTTTTTATCTGCTTTTGGGTATCGTGTTTATAAGTATATAATAAGGATAAATGCGCGCCTGCGCTGACACCCAGTAAGGCGAACGCTTTACCATCATAACCATAGGTATCTGCTTTGGCAGTCAGGAAAGCTATGGCATTTTTCAAATCCTCAATTTGGGCAGGGAAACGATTCTTTCCTTCCCTCAACAAACGGTAATTAATAGCAGCCACGCCATAACCTTGAGACGTAAGCGTACTAACCAGAATCCTGGGAAAATCATTCTTGCTCCCCCATTTCCATGAACCACCATGCACATAGACTATTAGTCTGGTATTAGTAGAATTATTCTTAGGTAAGTAAAGGTCTAACAAATTACCATTACATTCGGCGGAACCGTATTGTAAATTCAGGTATTGTTTGTAAGTAGTATCCTGGCCGAAAAAATTCTCAAAGTTTTTGCTCAACGTTTGGGTAGAAGCTAACATAACAACAGCAAGGCTTAAAAATATTTGATGCATACGTTTAATAATCATAGCTTAAGTTTAAAATATAAAAATGGGATTAAGCAACAGAAGATTTAGAAATCAATGAAGAATTACTATAATCACTCAACACCGGGCCGCGTAGGCTCATTCGCTCAATCACCTAACTCCCATTACACCAACTCCAAAACGCCGAAAATATTGTTTTTTTTCTTCAATCAATAGTCTTGAATCGACCTATCGAAGTAATTAGTCTATAAACAAACC
>CBIHRH010000760.1:0-2743 GCA_966212365.1 uncultured Emticicia sp.
TGTTCTTCAAAGATAACACTCTACCAAATATTATTCGCTTAATCCAAAGGTATGAAGGGACTAAAAAATATCCCGACTGGGCGTCCCCGTATGGATGTCATATCGGTAGAAAATAATACTAAAATAGTTCTTAAGTCCCGTAGGGACGGGATATTAAAAACCTTTAAATAATTTCGCCCAATAAATTCTTATTTAATGTTTTTATAATCACTCATTCACTAAATCAAAAAAACATGAGCACTCCATTATTAGGTCTTCGGACTACCATTTACAGAGTAAGCGACCTTGACAAAGCCAAAGCCTGGTATAACGAAGTATTTGGCATTGAACCTTATTTTGACGAACCATTCTATGTGGGTTATAATGTAGGCGGTTATGAGCTAGGCTTGCAACCCGACGCCAAAAGCAACAGCAAAACAGATGGCGTAGTAACCTATTGGGGTGTTGAAAACGTAGATGAGATTTATAAAAAAGTAATTGCCCACGGCGCGACACCCTTCGAAGAACCTACTGAGGTTGGTGGAGGCATTATTGTAGGTGCAGTAAAAGATTTATGGGGAAATGTAATCGGATTTATTTATAATCCTCACTTTTCGATAACTGGATAAAAATTCTTGTATGTCTTAATGACCCCCATAAAAGTGGCATATTGAGCAAAGTCATATAAGATTTTTACGATAACCAAGTCGTAAGGAACCTTGATAATAAAGGTCAGATAAACTTTGCTAACTGTCAATACGGCAAATCCCAGAGCACCTGATAAAAACCAGTGATAGCTGCTTTTGTTGGTTTTTCTTAAAAGAGCGGAGGTATACAATCAGGACAGAAAAACCATGTAAAGCATGGATGCAAAAAAATAATCTGCAGGAATTTCAGAAAAAACAATTAGTATAGGTGAAATGATAAGCACCATATTAACTATCACCTTCATTACCTCTTTAGAAGAAGCCGTGAAAACAGTCTCTTTCCGAACAGTAGCAATGTAGAATGAATAGCTTAGCATGTAAAAGACCAGAGCTAACACATTGGCAGTAACATTCCCAAATTCAATAATTATATCGGCCAGAATAGCCAATATAAGACCGAATGTATAGGTATAATCTCTTAATTTATATTCACCCTTACGCCTGAAAAAATAAAAGCTAAGTAAGCAAATAGGAGGCAGTGCGCCAAGAAAGACAACCCAGTCTTGATGAAATAAAAAAGCAACAGCATCAATTACGCAACAAAATATATAAATCAGTTTTAATTTGAGAGGCATTTCAGAAAGTGGGACATGAAGCAATTGTTAAACAAAAGTATTGATTTTTAGCGAATTGTAAAAAAAACGTTCCAAACTTCTGATTGAAAGAGGTATTTTTCGACGTAGGGACAATATCTTATGAAGACTAATTGATGAACACCGATAGAAGGGAGAGGTGACAGATTTAAAAGAAATAGTATTAACGTATGCCTAGTCCTCATTTCTTGATGAGACTACAGAAGGATTCCTGTAAGCTTTGATAACACCTACGAAAATGGCATATTGTGCAAATTGATAGAGCACTTTATTAATGAGGTCGGCGTAGGGGACTTTTATAACAAAAGCAAAATAGATATCTGTGACAGATACTGAAACAAAAGCAAGAACGCCTACTAAAAACCATCTATAGCTGTTTTTGTTAGTTTTTCGCAATAACGCATTAACATATAATAATGATAGAAATACCATATAAATGATAGAAGAAAAAAAGTAATCAGTAGGTATTTTTGAAAAAACAAAGAAAAAAGGGGACAAAATAAGCAATAGATGCAGAATCATTTTTGATAATTCCTTTAAAGTACCAGTAAAAATAGCTTCTTTGCGAATAGTAGCAGTAAAGAATGAAAAAGTGAATACATATAGAACCATTGCTATTACTTTAGCAGCCATAGTTCTGAACTCAAACACTAAATCTGCAATAGCTGCGGCTGCAAGCGCAATAGTATAAGTATAATCTTTGAGTTTATATTGTCCTTTGCGTCTTACTACATAAAATACAATTAAACAAAGCACGGGTAAAGCACCAAAAGGAGCGAGCCACTTTTGATGATAGGTGAACGCTAATGCATCAATCAAACAACAGAATATGTATATCAGTTTTAGTCTAAATGGCATTCCAGAAATAAGTAGTTGAAGCAAGTGTTAAACAAAAATACTGGTTTTTCTCATTAATCATAAAAAAACGTTCCAAATTTCTGGATAGCAGTAAAAGACAAGGAATAATTTGCAATAAGTTTATTCTGTTTTTTAACACAGGAATCGTAAAAGTCTTACTTTTGCAACGCAAATTTTGTACATCTAAAAATTCAACAAAATGAAAAGAAACGCAACAGCCGTTTGGCAAGGAACAGGTAAAGAAGGCAATGGACACCTGACTACTCAAAGTACAGTTTTGAATCAGACTCAATACTCGTTCAATTCTCGTTTTGCAGAAGGAGTTGGTACCAACCCTGAAGAATTAGTAGCAGCGGCGCATGCCGGTTGTTTTACTATGAAATTAAGCTTTAATCTTTCAGGCGCAGGCTTTACTCCTGAAAACCTGGAAACTAAATGCGAGATTACTTTTGAAAACGGCGAAATCACACTTTCGCACCTGACTTTAACTGCTAAAGTTGCTGATATTTCAAAAGAAAAATTTGATGAATTAGTAGCTGACGCTGAAGCGAATTGCCCGATATCTAAATTGTTGAATACCAAAATAACCGTTGATGCTACGTTGGC
>CBIHRH010000761.1:0-2724 GCA_966212365.1 uncultured Emticicia sp.
TTTGTGAAGAAGTATTAACAGGTTTAAGTAAAGTTCAGGACGATTTAGCCAATACCAAAGTAAAGGACTGTATATTCAGAATCAATCGGGATATACGTTTTTCAAAAGATAAATCTCCTTATAAGAAATTCTTTTCTGCAGCTTTTGGGCCTGGTGGCAGATCATCAGGAAGGATTGATTTCTTCCTTCAAATTCAGCCCGGAAATCAATCAACGCTGGGTGGTGGTATGTGGGAGCCAACAGCTGCTCATTTAGCCTCATTCCGTCAGGAAATAGATTATAACCCTGAACATTTAAAAGGCATTATTGAAGATGAACAATTCAAAGCTTATTATCCTAATATCTGGGGTGAAAAGGTAAAGAATATGCCCAAAGGTTATTCTGCAGATCATCCGGATATTGAGTTATTAAAATATAAACAGTTGTTCTTTTATCATAAATTCACTGATAAAGAGGTGCTTGCCAAAGATTTCGGGCAGGAAGTACTCAAAGGTTGTTTAATTCTGAAGCCCTATCTGGATTATCAGAATGAGCTCTTTTATGATAATGTCTGACTCTAATCAATACTTGCCAGAATAATTTCGCAAGCTTGTCTGATTTCTTTTTCTGTAATAATTAAAGGTGGAGCTATTCGCATGGAATTATCACAATATAAAAACCAGTCGGTGATAACGCCTTTGCTGATAGCTCTATCAATAATAGGTTTCAATGTATTAAAATCATCAAACTCAACAGCCATCATTAAACCTTTATTACGAACTTCTTTAATTTTAGGGTGCATCAATAATTCTTTGAAAAGATCAGCTTTCTTTTCTACATCAGCGGTCAGATTCTCATCCAGAATTGTATTAAGTGTAGCCAATGAAGCAGCACAGCTAACCGGATGCCCACCAAAGGTAGTAATATGTCCCAAGATAGGATTGTCTTTAAAAACTGACATGATAGCCTGCGGAGCGATAAAAGCACCGATGGGCATTCCACCACCCATGCCTTTGGCACATAGTAAAATATCGGGAAAGACTTCGTATTGTTCAAATGCCCAGAAAGTACCCGTTCTCCCAAAGCCCGATTGTACTTCATCAAAAACCAACAGTGCTCCTACTTTATTGCAACGCTTTCTCAATTTCTGAAGATATTCAGTATTAGCAGGGCGAATACCAGACTCTCCTCCTACAGGCTCAAAAAAGACTGCTGCGGTATTTTCTGTTATTTTTTCTAAATCAATTAGCTCGTTCCTATGTATTTTAACAATCGATGGAAGAAGTGGTCTGAAATTCCTTTTGAAATGCTCATCGCCTAAGGATAAAGCGCCTTGCGTAGAGCCATGATAAGAACTATAGCAGGAAACTATGTCTGTTCTACCTGTAAAGCGCTTAGCTAGCTTCATAGCACCCTCTATTGCCTCCGCTCCTGAATTGGTGAAGTAAACATTATCTAATGTTAAACCGGAGTTCGTTTTAAAATTGGCTAAGGTCTTTGCCAATGCCTCCGCCAGTAGTACCTGTGGTTGCTGAATATATTCTCCATACACCATCAGGTGCATGTACTTATCAACTTGCGATTTAATGGCATTCACTACATTTGGGTGTCGGTGCCCTACACTGCTCACACCTATACCCGAGATTAAATCCATGTATCTTTCACCATTTTTCCCGTACAAATAAATACCTTCTGCCTTCTCGATTTCAAGGGCCAACGGGAAGTCAGAAGTTTGTGCAATATTTTGCAAGAAAATTTGTCGATGATTCATTCTAATTAAATTCTAATGATTAATTTTGATACAAATTTGAGATAAAAAAAACTCGCAAGCAAAGCTCGCGAGTTTTACGTACTAACCTATTATTTATGAGTAGATATTTACTCCGTATTCCAAATTCCTGACACACTTCCTGAATCAGCTTTATTTGTTTAAACAACAACTTGTTTGCAAGTTTGTCATCAGGCTGATTTTCCACCTTCATCTAAGAATTGAGCCCAGGTAACGCTTGATACTCAAAACCAATCTACACTGTGCGTAGGAGAACTCTTGTCGAGTTTACAACTATAAAGACGTTGCTTTTCTCTAAAGAGATGCACAATATTAAACATATATGTACCTTTAATAAAATACTTTCGACAAAACACCCGATTTTTGCGACGTCTATTTACCCCCTATTCTACGCATTAGTTCTTCTGAGAACTGCTCACTAACAGGTATTTGGTGAGTACCAATGCTGATTTTAAGGTTTCTGATAGACTCAATCTTATTGAGAGAAACAATGAAAGATTTATGGACACGCATAAAGGGTAGCGTAGATAGTTTTTCTTCAATACCTTTCATGGTCATACGGGTTATGACAGGGCGGCTTTGTGTGGCCAGATATATTTTTATATAATCTTTTAAGCCTTCAATATAGAGAATATCGTTGTAACGGATTTTTACTAGAGAGTATTCAGCATTAACGAAGAAATGTTCTTCTAAAACTACAGGAGCAGATGCCTGTTGTGGCACATTCTTTAACTGATGCAACTCATGCGCACGGTTGCAGGCTTTCAGGAATCGCTCGAATGATACCGGTTTCAATAGATAATCTATTACATTTAGCTCAAAACCTTCTAAAGCAAATTGTTCGTAGGCAGTTATGAAGATAACCATCGGATTCGATACAAGGCTCTTAAGGAACTGAACACCTGTAATACCAGGCATTTGAATATCTAAAAAAATAAGCTCTGCTTTATTCTCTT
>CBIHRH010000762.1:0-2724 GCA_966212365.1 uncultured Emticicia sp.
GCATAGCCAATTGTGCTTTGCCTTTTATTTTTCCGACATCTTCCGGGCGAATTACTGCGCTACCTGCCGTATGGGCATATTCCATTAAGCCCGGATTTTCGGCAACCTTAATTTTGTCTATCGGATTCTTTTCCATCTTGCAAATTTATTTTGAAAACTTTGTTTCCGTACTAAATAATTAAAAAATAATGATTCCTGTTACTTATTTTCGAAAAATACCCTGCCATTTATTAAAACCAAACTACTTCATTTTGAGTTTAAGTTAAGAAATGGCAAATGTTCTTATTTGTACAAATGTATATAAATATAGATAATAAGTAAAGTTTTTTATTTAATTAATAGATTAAATATCTGTTAATTTGTCATATTGTAGATTTAATAACTATTTAATATCTTCGTTTGCGACCTTTGCTAATAATCTTACGTCTTAAGTATAAACATAGCAATAGAAAATATATAGTGCGTCAATTTAAACCATAGAAAATAATACTATGACTCCAACTACAGACAGTAAAACTATTGACAGAAAGGAATTTATGAAACAGGTAGGTATAAGTTTTGGCGCAATTATGCTTATGAACTGTATACAATCTTGTAGTGGTGGTGAAATACCAGACCCGGACCCAGACACTAATACGGGCAAAGTAGATTTTACTTTAGACTTAAATAACGCTTCTTACACAACATTAAAAAACAAGGGTGGATTTGTAGTAGTAAAACCACAAAACATCATTGTAGCGCACGCCAATGACGATACCTTTATAGCTGTAAGCGCTATCTGTACACACGAATCTGCAACAATTGGCTACAGAGCAGCAACCAACGATTTTTTATGCCCGAATCATCAGTCAGAATTTAAATCTGATGGTACTGTGCAAAAAGGCCCTGCAACTACTGCACTGAAGAAATATTCAGTTTCTTCTGATTTAACCAATAATACTGTGCGTATTTTTGAGTAAATTTGCGGCATAATCTTAAACGACCCTTCTTGACTCGCTTAAGAAGGGTTTTATTTTTGCTCCCATGATATTTTTAGAAAAAGATGGAACGCTCATCAATACTGCTCCCAACAACATCTACTACGATAAAGTATTGAAATTTAAAGAAGCTTGGGATTCTGGTCAGCAAAGTTTTACCATTCATACATCAGGCTCAACTGGCATTCCTAAGCCGATAACATTCACGCGTCTGCAATTAATCGAATCGGCTTATTTGACTGCCAAAACCTTTAATTTACAAGAGGGTGATACAGCCTTTTGCTGTCTGAGTGTTGATTATATCGCCGGTATCATGATGCTGGTGCGCGCTTTCGAAATTGGCATGGATTTAATGATAGTTGAACCAAGTTCAAGCCCTTTTACAGGTAACGAAAAGCATTTGTACCTGCTTAATTCAAACCGTGGCAAAAACTTTTTCGCTTTTGTACCTCTGCAGATTCAAACGATTTTAGAAGAATCTGACAAGTTTCTTGATACCTTAAACTCTGCCAAAAGTATTATTATCGGTGGTGCAGGCATCAGCGAATCTGTTCATACACAGATACAGAAAATATATGCACCGGTTTACGCCACCTATGGCATGACAGAAACACTCACACACATTGCTATTAAAAGACTAAATGGCCCGAATCAGGAGAACTTTTTTACGGTTTTAGAAAGCATTGAAATTGCACAAGACGAAAGAGAATGCCTGAAAATCAAGTCTAAATCAACAGATAACGAGTGGATTGTAACGAACGATATTGTTGAGATAGTAGAAGAAAATAAATTTAGACTGATTGGTCGATTTGATAATATTATTAATAGTGGAGGTGTGAAAATTCAGTTAGAAAAAGTGGAAAGAATAGGGGAAGAGATACTGTCGAATCTGGATTTTTATGGTAGATTTTTTGCCTATGGTGTACCCGACAACAAATTAGGACAAAAACTGATTCTGGTAGTAGAAAGTAAAAAACCTCTCTCAAACGGCAATGAATTGGGACTGAGTTTCTCAGAAAAATTATCTAAATTTGAGATTCCTAAAGAAGTATTTTTTGTTGAAAAAATGATTGAAACCCCAACAGGTAAAATCGATAAAATTAAAACCGTCAATGTCTACGTTCTCCCTCAAATACCAAACTTCTGAAAATATTCCACCGCCCTTTGCCCATGCGATCGAGCTTTCAGGGGAAATTGTACAAAACAAAGAGTTAACACTTTCTTTTGAACTGACCTATCTTGATAGAGACCTGTTGACGGAAGAAGAAATTCTGGACGAAGGATTTTCAGGTAATGATAATTTTAACTGGCAGGGAACACTCCCTGATGTTTGGAAGGATATTTTATATGGCAACCTGAAATCTGCTAAACCATTAAAAGTCAAAGATTTAGAGCCTCATCAATCATTCTGGCAATTGGATCTGGATGGAAGTTCTTTTTATCCTTCGAATGCTGAAAAATTGTCGTATCTGTTGGAAGAAATACAACAAGCAGTTTTTGAAAAAGCCAAAAGAGAATTACCGCTTCACTTGATTTTCTATAAAAATCTGTCAGGTGAAATAAAAGAGGTCACCATTAAAGCTTCCTTTGTAGAGAGAAAAGTCGAAATAAGCAGAAAAGAGAATAGCCAGTCAGAAAAAACTTCTATTTTACCTTGGGACGAACTTAATTTTATCTTGAAAAACACATTTTCAGGGGAGTTTATTATGGATACGGCTTTTAACCAAAAACCTGCTCACAAAGGTAC
>CBIHRH010000763.1:0-2723 GCA_966212365.1 uncultured Emticicia sp.
CAGTAGGAAGTTTATACGGTGCTAAAACCGCAGGAGTTAATCCGGCCAACGGGCAAAGAATCTTTATTAACGCCAAAGGTCAGCAGGTACAATTCAGTCAGGTAGTTTTACCGGGTCAAAGCCAATGGACATATCTGGATGGCACTAAAGCTCCTGCCATAACAGGTGCAGATTATTACCTCATTGGCAATGCTTTACCAACTTTTTATGGTGGTCTTGCCAATAACTTCAGGTATAAAAACTTCGACCTGAGTGTTAATCTTACTTATTCGGGTGGCAATTATATCATGAACGGGACACGCGCTACCTTGCTCGACCAACGTGCCTACAATAACTCAACCGAGATTCTGAACCGCTGGCAAAAGCCTGGCGATATTACAGATATACCTCGCCTTGTTTATAATGACCAGACCTCAACCGGGTCTTCCTTCCCCGTTTCAACAAATGCCGAAAAAGCCGACTTTATCCGTGTGCAGAATGCTTCATTAGGCTATCGCCTGCCTGAACTGAAAGCATTATCGAGCATCGGCTTAAGCACTGTAAGAGTTTATGTTCAAGGTTCAAATCTGTTCTTATGGACTAAATATACAGGCACAGACCCGGAATCATCAGTGAATGGCAACTCGAATACAACACCGGGGGTTGAGAAAAACTCTGTAGGGCAGGCTCACACTTTCACCTTTGGTATCAATGTAAGTTTCTAAAACCTGAAGAGACAGGATGAAAACCATTAAAACAAAACTCAGCAAAATGAAACTATCATTCAGAAATATAGCATCTATAAGTATTATTACAGGATCATTTCTTATTCTTTCGGGTTGTGATCAGGAGAAATTACTCAACCCATCGCCCGTAACCGCTATCAGCGGTGCTAATGCTTTTGATACACCCGACCGTGTACTTGGTCTTGTGAACGGGATTTATAAAGCAGCCAAAGGAGCAAACTTTTATGGTGGCAACTATTATACCTATACGGAAGCCAGAGGAGAAGAATTTATTAATAGAACCAGTAATACGTTTACTGCTTTTGAGGCATGGAGCCAGACTTTAAACTCAGGTTCTAACTTTGTGGCTGGTTTCTGGGAAACTGGTTACCGGACCATCAATAATGCCAATGTATTGATACAAGGATTGAAAGATAACCCTAAAGTAGTAAGCGAAACCCTTGTCAAACAATACACAGCAGAAGCCAAGTTTTTAAGGGCACTAAGTTATTATGCATTGGTCACTCTTTATGCTCGTCCCTATAACGAAAACAAAGGCGCATCCAAAGGTTTACCGCTCCGCCTCACAGCAGAGAAATCGACGGGTAATAACGACTTAAAAAGAAGTTCTGTGGCAGAGGTATATGCACAGATTATAAAAGACCTCAATGAAGCCGAAGCTGACTTACCATTGTCTTACGCAACGCCTTTGCTCAATACAACCCGAGCACATCGCAATACAGCTATTGCCCTGAAAACACGTGTGTATCTGAATAGTGCTAACTACGAAAAGGTAATCGAAGAAGCTAAAAAAGTAGTTTCTGCAAGTGCGCCATTCAGTGCTGGTTCCGGGGTCAATCATAAGTTGCAGAATATCCTTGAGATTTTCACTACCAATTATACCAGTACTGAATCTATCTTGTCGATTCCGATGACTGATCTGGATAATGTCACAGGTCAATCGTCTTTCCCGTATGTGTTTAATGCCAATTCAGAATATAATCTGAATCCGACAGGCATCTGGGGTGAGAAAGAATGGAAATCTACAGATTTGAGAAGAACCTTTGCACGTACAGCATCTGGTGTACAATTTCTGACCAAATACAATAAACCCTCTCCTTTCCTGGATTATATGCCAGTTATCAGATATGCAGAGGTTCTATTAAACTATGCAGAAGCTGCCGCAAAAACAGGAGATTTAACAAAATCGGTAGAGCTGCTAAAAGCTGTTCGTAATCGCTCGGATGCTACCTATGAATTTCCATCTTCTGCTATTTCAACTTCATCAGCCTTGGTTAATACAATCCTGACTGAAAGAAGAATTGAACTGTTAGGTGAAGGTTTCAGGTCAAATGATTTGCTGAGAAATCTTTTGCCTCTTCCGGCTAAATCAAGCAGTTCTTTAAGTGCTCCTGAAGTGGTACCCTCGCAGGATAATTACATTTTCCCATTGCCAAATGTAGAAATAGTCACCAATAAATTATTGCTTGAATAAGCACAGGTGTGTTCACTTTTATTCAGCTATTCACAATTATTCCTAAGAACTATGATACGTTTTCTTTTTTTTCTATTGATTCCTCTTGGACTCTATGCACAGAGGGTTCGGGTTGGTGAGCACCAGCATGACGCTGGCAATCAGTCGGAAGCACATGATGGAGGTGTGACACACGATGGCCATAGCCACCTGGAGCATATTTTAGAATATCGCAAAGAAACCGCTTATGTTCCGAATCTCCCTCCTCCGATACTCTTTAAAGGTATCGGAGAGGTAGATTTTAAAATCAGCACTAAATCAGCTAAAACACAGCAATACTTCAATCAGGGGATTGCCTTACTCCATTGTTTCTGGGATTTTGAAGCTTATCGCTCATTCAAAGAAGCCATCAGGCACGACTCTTCAGCTATTATGCCTTACTATGGTTTATATAGTGCGATTGGTGCCATAGAGGGAGATGAGTTTAAACCTGACCAGAGGCTGGCGTTGGCGAAAATTAAGAAACTAAAAGAAAAAGCAACTGA
>CBIHRH010000764.1:0-2721 GCA_966212365.1 uncultured Emticicia sp.
AATAACTATTAAATCGGCTTGAATGTTTACCCGCATCGGTACTCTTTACATTTCATATTTTTTACGAAACAATTTAAAACGTTTGCACGACGATTTGAAACGTTTGCAAAAATAAATATTTTTATATTTAGTCTTTATATAATACTATTGCATCTGTTATTTGTCTTCCCGACAATTATTCTCTATCCAAAGTTTGTCTGCGCGAGACAGATAAACTAATTTTGCCATAACTTGTCTATACAAGTTATAATTAAAAATAACCTATAGCCTGCTTTTTAGCTGTATCCTTTGTATGAACAACCGGAACCTATTAATTAAACCACAACAAGACCCTGTTTATCAAAACTTCACAGCCTATGAAGTTGGTTGGAAACATCTGAATTTTGGAGCCAGGTTGATGCAAAAAGGTGAAACCTGGGAATATGACACGACTAAGCACGAAATGGCCATTGTGATTTTAGGGGGAAATTTTATAGTAGATTCAGATAAAGGCAAGTGGGAAGTAGCCAACGGACGCAAAGCTGTTTTCAGTGGCATTGCTCATACCCTTTATTTACCCCGTCATACTAAATTCACACTTACCGCAACCAGCCAAACCCTCGACATCGCCTACTCATGGGTAGAAACTGATCAGGATTTTCAGCCTTATCTGAAACAGCCACACGAATGTGCGATAGAATTCAGAGGGGGCGATAATGCGAATCGCCAGATTAATAGCTTGATTCAACCGGGTTTTCCTTGTCATAAAATTGTTTGTGTGGAGGTTTATACGCCGTCAGGCAACTGGAGTTCTTTTCCTGCTCATAAGCATGATGAAAGAAAAGTGGATGCTGACGGAAAATTGATTGAAGCTGAATTAGAAGAAATATACTTTTATAAATTCCAGGCTCCGCAAGCATACGCTATTCAACAGGTTTATACCGACGATAGAAGCTTAGATGAAATCATTCGTGCCCGCAACAACGAGGCAGTATTGGTTCCTAAGGGTTATCATCCTGTTGCGGCATGCCACGGATATCACGCCTATTATCTCAACTTTTTAGCCGGAAGTGATCAGGTTCTCACTGCTACTAACGACCCCGACCATGAGTGGATTTATGGTTCGTGGAAAACACAAGACGCCAGATTACCATTGGTAACGGCAGATATGAACGTATAACTAATTTTGCATGCAAGAAACTCACAGAAAATATGATATTCTCACAATAGGACGCTCCTCTATTGACTTATATTCTAATGATATAGGCTCTCCTTTTGTCGATATTACCTCATTTGGCGCATTTGTGGGCGGTTCGCCTTTGAACATTGCTGTTGGCTGTAAACGCCTGGGTTTGAATACCGCATTCTTAACAGCTGTTGGCAATGATCAGGTAGGGAAATTCATTCTCAACTTCTTAGATAAAGAAGGTATCAATACTTCTGCTATCCCGACTATTAATACTGCCCGTAGTTCGGCAGTTATTTTAGGAATTGAGCCACCTGATAGATTCCCCTTAGTGTATTACCGCGATAATTGCGCCGATATTCAGATAAATTTAGACCATATCCGACAAGCTGATATTTCACAATATCGCTCGGTTATGTTTTCAGGTACTGCATTCAGCAAAGATCCTAGCCGCACAGCCATGTTTTATGCCATTGAAGAGGCTAAAAAATATGGAGCTGTAACGGCGCTTGACATCGACTTCCGTGCTGACCAATGGTTCGACCCGCTGGCTTTTGGTGTAACCATCAGAGCCGCACTTCCTTACATGGATTTTGTCTTAGGCACAGAAGAAGAAATTCTGGCTGCCTTTATGACAGACCCTAAACAATTAGAAATTAAGCATCAACAAATCTCTGCTCCTGAAATCAGAGGAAATATCGACAATGCCATTCAGGAGATTTTGCGTAAAGGCGTAAAAACCCTGATTGTGAAACGAGGGGCAGAGGGTGCTTCAATTTTCAGACAAGGAGAGGCGGAAGTAAAAGTACCCGGCTTTCCGGTAGAGGTAGTTAACGTATTAGGTGCAGGCGATTCATTTGCCGCAGGCTTTATGTATGGCTACCTGCAAGGTTGGGATTTATTTAAAGCCGTGCGAATGGCGAATGCTACAGGTGCTATTATGGTCACCAAGCATGGTTGCGCCAATTTTATGGCAACGCTTGAAGAAGCGACGGCTTTTGCCAATAGCAAAGGAGGTTTATAATTACTCAGAAAAATTCTATTAAAAATACATGGTAAAGTTAAATAACTACATAGACGGACATTGGGTAAGTAGCTACTCAGAAGCGACATTAGATGTGAAAAATCCTGCTAATCAGGAGGTAATAGCGAAAGTGCCACAAGGTTCAGTGCAGGATGTACAAAAAGCGGCTGAAGCCGCTGCCAAAGCATTCCCGGAATGGAGAAATATTCCGGCGCATCGTCGGGTACAATACCTGTTTAAACTGAAAACACTGTTAGAAGATAATATTGATGACATTTCGAGGGCCATTGTATTAGAAAGTGGTAAAACGTTTGGCGAAGCAAAAGCCGAAATGCAACGTGCTATTGAAAATGTAGAAAATGCCTGCGGCATCCCAACCATGATGCAGGGCACTTTCTCGGAAGATATTGCCAGAGGTGTAGATGAATTCATGATTCGCCAGCCTGTAGGAGTTTGTGCCTGTATTTCTCCCTTTAATTTTACGGGTATGATTCCTTTCTGGTTCTTGCCTTATGCTATTGCTTGCGGCAAT
>CBIHRH010000765.1:0-2721 GCA_966212365.1 uncultured Emticicia sp.
TGTTACTATTATCAATGCCGGAACACAACATAATGTAGTGCCGGATACCTGTAAGTTTACAGTTGATATTCGGGTAACTGAACAATATACTTTAGAAGAAATTATTGAAACTGTGAAGAAAAATATTGATAGTGAGGTAATACCACGTTCGATTCGTCTGCGCCCGTCAAGTATTCCGATGGAACACCCGATTGTACAGGCTGGTATTTCTATGGGACGAAATACTTATGGCTCACCAACTACTTCTGACCAGGCTTTATTGGATTGCCCGTCTTTAAAAATGGGCCCTGGTGATTCGGCCCGCTCGCATACGGCTGACGAGTATGTGCATATCGATGAAATAGTAGAGGGGGTTCAGTTGTATATTAAGATGTTGGAAAAGGTGATTCTTTAAAATACCACAGATTATGGGACAGGCTGATTTGAAAAAATATTATTCGGTAGAAGAGTATTTTGACTTAGAAGAAATCAGCGAATTAAGACATGAATATTTTAAGGGTGCACTTTTTGAGTTAGAAGGCTCAACGCTGAATCATAACAGGATTGTTAGAAATATTGTCAATAGTTTATTATCACTTGTTAGAAAGAAAGGGTGGGATATTTTTACTGAAAGTGTGAAACTGGAAGCAGCTCAGAGTAAGTGTTTTCTTTATCCAGATATTATGCTCACTTCTGACGCTGATGATTTAAAGCAAGAGTTTTTTATTCGCTGTCCAAGTATTATCGTAGAAGTATTATCTGAATCCACCGCCAGATATGACCGTGATTTTAAGCTGAGACAATATAAAGCTATTCGTTCTTTACAATACTACATGCTGGTTTCACAAGATGAAGTACGTGTTGAATTATTTAGTAGATTAAATGATTTTCAATGGCAATACGAAGATTTTGTAGAATTGAACCAGATTATCAATTTAGAGAAATTAGATATAAAATTGTCTTTAGAAGATATCTACGAAGATATTAGATTTGTACCTTTAGAAGAAGCCAATAACCATTAATGAATATCATTTTTTACTTTTTCGCTATTCTTTGCGGAGTGGCCAAGAGCATTCAATCAGGTGTGAATGCCGAGCTCCGTAAGTCTATTCAGAACCCTATCTACTCGGCCATTATTTCTTTTTGTATTGGCCTGATAACCCTGATTCTGATTACTCCTTTTTTCAGAGAGCCTATTCCTTCTTTGGCCTCGCTTAAATCGGTTGCCTGGTGGAAATGGACTGGGGGACTTTTAGGTGCTTTCTTTGTAACTACGGTTATTCTAAGCATTCAGAAAATCGGTTCAGCCAATATGCTTGCTTTGATAGTAGCCGGACAGTTGATTACAGCTATGACACTCGATCATTTTGGCTTATTAGGATTCAAAGTGCATCCAATCAGCCTGATGCGCATTATTGGTGGGATAGTTACCGTTGTTGGAGTTTATATGATCGTGAAGAATTAAATCTATAAAAGCATAGTAAGACTATTTCTTTATTATGCTTTCTACCACTTCCATGATTTTTTGGGTAGCACCTACATTATGCAATACATAATTGCTACATATATCGGCCGCCTTTACCCTCTTCTTTTCGTCAGCTTTTAGTCCTTGATACAAGGTTTTTAGCGATTCCATATTCTCTACCGGAAAAGCTCCTCCTAATTGAATTAAATCGGTTGCTTCCTGAAATTTCTGATAGGATTGGTTGCCAAAGAAAATAGGCATACCAAAAGTGGCAGCTTCCAGAATATTATGCAGCCCTTTGCCAAAAGAACCGCCAATAAACGCATATTCGGCATATTGGTATAGAGAGGATAGCATACCAATATTATCAATAAAAAGCACATCGTAACTCTCCAAATCTTTCACCTCGTCCGTAACAGAATATAGCACCGATTTTGCAGACACCTGTTTCCGCCAGATATCAATCTCAGCATCGTGAATCTCATGCGGAGCTACAATAAACTTAGTACCGTCTTTTAATTCATTAATCAATGGAATCAACACATCCATATCTGTCTGCCAGGCCGAACCGATAATGAATATCTGATGTCCATCCTTAAATTGTCCTACAACTGGAATATCCTTTTTATTATCTACAATTTGTTTAACACGGTCGAAGCGAGTATCTCCTGCCAGGGTAACATTGTCTATATCGATGCTTTTCAACAATTCTAAAGAGTTTTCATTCTGTACCAGAATATGGTTGAATTGATGCAGTAGTTCTCGATAGAAACCACCATAAAATTTAAAAAACACCTGATTAGGCCTGAAAATAGCCGAAAACGAAATAACAGGAATTTTGCACTTGTTTAATTGTGTCAGATAGTTTTTCCAGAACTCATATTTCACAAAAAAGGCAATATCAGGCTCTACTATTTTTACAAAGTTCTTCGCATTTTCAGGAGTGTCTGCAGGTAAGTAGTAGATATAGTCTGCACCCGAATAATTCTTCCGAATCTCATAACCAGAGGGAGAAAAGAAAGTCAGCACGATTTTATAATCAGGATAGTGCTTACGAAAGGCTTCTATAACCGGGCGCCCCTGTTCAAACTCCCCTAAAGAAGCACAGTGAAACCAGGCTACTTTTGCACTCCTTGATCTTAACTGTCGGCGTTCAGCATCTGACTTAAGCTTATGAAACAGATTATTTCTGCCTTCCACCCAAAGTTTTGCTTTCTTGTTGAAAGGAGCAATAAGCTTCAATAGCGCAACATAAATATAAATTGAGAGATTATATA
>CBIHRH010000766.1:0-2718 GCA_966212365.1 uncultured Emticicia sp.
GGCATCCGTTCGTTCAGGCACATCTGATGATAGACTGTAAATGTAGGATTCTCAATGATGGCTTCTGAAAGAAATTTTGAACAACAGTTAATAATTTGCTGTATCAATTGTGAAGAACCATTCCCCAATACTATATTTTCAGGAGATACCCCTGCCTCTTTGGCTATTAATGCATGTAGTTGTGTCTGATGAAAGTCCGGATAACGATTCCAGGCTACATTAAGCATCTTATTAACTAATTGTTGTTTCAGGTTCTGAGGAATATCAAAGGCTGTTTCGTTGCAATGTAATCTCATTCCTTCATTTGATCCTGATTCTGTCCACAGCGTTTGTTCTATTTGTGAATAATCTGATACCTGGTTTATAGCTGGCTTTTGTTCTATTGTTTTCATGGAATTGTTTTATAGAGCGGTTTTGAATAGCTTTTATAGTTAAATAGTTTTTTACATTAGTTAGCCCAGAAAAGGCTGGTTATTTCTTCCCCTCTAAACTCTGTGGCATATCTGTTTGGTAAATCTGTTTTTAAATTTGTGCCGTTTAATTCAAAGTATCCGAATGATGCTGTTCGTTTTTGTAAGGTAAAACCCGTTTCTTCAAATAATTGAACCCATTGCCCGGTAGCAAAGTGTTTCTCAACTCTTACTTCTTCTGTATTACCCAATACATCGTCTATTTCTCGGCTAAAAAAGAGTTTTAAGGCAGCTTTTTCAGTACTTGTAATAGGGAGAGTATCTATGATTTGGAATAATACACCATAATGATTTACACAATTCTGAAAACGCTTTGGATAAGAAGGCTCGAAGTGATTGGAATTGGGTTCGCTCAACACAAATGCATCTACATCAAGATTTTTCAGTATTTCAAAAATCGCTTTTCGTTGAGTCATTTGCTGAATATGGTGCAAGGCAAAAGAGGCATTTACGTATAAACCATCATATTGCGCAGGCAACATTGCTTGTAATTCTTCTTGTGACATTTGTTCAATAAATGCTTCCTTCACTATTAATTTCACTTCGAAAGGTGCATTTTCACTGGCACGTTTGATGTTTGTTTCGGTCATTTTAAGTGCATCTGCAAAAGGCTCAATTCCAACGACAGTCAGGCATTTAATGGGGTTATCTGCTTTTTTTGAAAGGCCATCGATAATATTGCTTACCTGAAAACCTGTGCCGATACCAATATCCATTAAAACCGGATTAGTATGATTTACCAAAGCATCTATCAATAGTGTATTGGTACAATGCTGACTAAGATTGGCTAAAGGGAATTGCTGAATCAATAATTCAAATAAACGAATCTGTGGAATCTCGAAACGTTGCAAATAAATATGCTCCTGCGATTGTTCCGCCATGAAATGTTTTCTCATGGCTTTTGCCAATGTATAAGTAAACATCGCTTCGGGCTCATCCAAATCTTCTAAAGACTCATGATAAATATCATTCAATAAGGCTTTATCGACTTCAGTTAATGAGTCAGGCATTCTGCTTGCCAGATCGCGTAGAATTACTTGAGTATTTACTAATACAGGTTCCATAGAATATTTGAGTCGTTTTTGATTGATGATTCAAAACTATCTGATGGAATTTGCTTAGTAAACTTTTTTCAGCTGAACTGACAAAAATCGGCAGTGAATGGTTTATTAGTCGGAAATGAGTCGAAAAATATATTTTTGGTATAACAGGCTATTTTTTTCTTCCATCCTACAATTGTCTGAAGCAAGGTAACAATAACAGTGCGGTGTTTTCATTAAAAAAAGGGTTTGAAGCAGACTTCAAACCCTCGAAACGGAGAATTTACCTATACTATTTATTTCACTTAATTATTACAAGCCTGAATCTGAGCTTTGAAAATACTACCCTCTCTCGCTTCAAATCCGGGATTCAGAATAATTGCTTTTCCTGCATGATAAGTAACATTCGCAGGAGAAATGATTTTATTGCCGGCACTAATCTGTAGAGCAGCCTGTTCGGTGGTTGTTCCCGTGCTGATATCTGTCAACAGATTTTTATTAGCTGGTGTAATTGATAAGAAGCTAGCAGTTGGGCTACTGGTAATTACCTGATTTGATGATACTACCCGAATGAGGTAATGCCCTCCTACTGATAAATTCTGTGGCAATTGGCAAACAACTGTTCCTGCGCTATTGCTGCTACCTATCATCGTTGGATTCACGAAACTTCCGGTTGAATCCGACAATTGAACATTAAAACTATTGCCCGGGTTGAAATTACCTGCAGTTGCAAAAGTTACATTGACCGTACTACCGGCGCAAAGATTATTATTAGATACCGTAGGGGCACTGATAGTTGCTGAATTACCTACGATTGTAAAGGTAGTCATAACCGGGCCATAGACAGCACCACCTATCCTATTATCTTCCGGATAACCTGTTACTGTAAAAGTATAAGTGCCTGGAGGCAATACTCTGCCATTAAAATTGTTTCCTAAATTGTCGAAAACTGTAAATGGCTGTACATTCTGCAGGATAGTCCAGTTTAGGTTTGGCCCTGTAATGGTTAAATCTACACTTCCGACTGGAACACCCGGACAGATAGGAACAGCCATCACCGACACTACCTCTGTCGTATATTGAATAACCATACCGTCTTTCAGTGAAAATAGGGGTTGATACGGATTTCCTCCTTTTACATAGAGTAGGTCAACAATTTGAGTACATGGATCTGACCCATTAATAATAACCTGAGTGGTAGCCGTAGC
>CBIHRH010000767.1:0-2718 GCA_966212365.1 uncultured Emticicia sp.
CTTTCCGTTTCAATAATGGCTACATAGGAGCTACTTTATTACATACACAATTTGATGCGACATTGATGCGCAGACCCAGATTATATAATAAATTTGAATTTTCGGGTAGACAGAATACTGTAGTAGGCACCAATTTTAGCTATACGTGGCAGAACTTCAATTTCTTCGGAGAAGCTGCAAGAAGCGCGAGTGGTGGGGTAGGGCTGACAGGTGGCTGGGTAGCAGCCCCGAGTAAACAAATAGAATGGGCTATGCATTTACGGCATTATGATAAGAATTTTCATAGCTTTTATGGGAATGCCCTAGCTGAGGGTAGTAGAAATATTAATGAACAGGGCATTTATTGGGGTTTGAAATATTCGCCTAATAAGAATCTTACTTTCAGTGGCTTTTATGATCGATTCAGTTTTCCGTGGCTTAAATATCTGGTAGATGCTCCGTCCCGTGGATTTGATTATCTGTTGAGGGCATCCTATCAGATTAATAAGAAAGCTTTATTATATGCCCAATATCATGCCGAATATAAAGACAAGAACCTACCTGATAATACTACTCCGACTAATCTGATAGTCAATACTATCAGAGAGAATATTCTTGGTAACTTTGATTATACTATCAATCGTACTTTTAAGATTCAAAGCAGAGTGCAGGTAAATACCTTTCAATATGAGGGCCGAGCCGAATCAGTTGGTTATGCTATCATGCAGGATGTGGAAGGGTCGATTAAAAAACTCTATCTAAAAGGTCGGATAGCCTGGTTCGCTACTGACGATTATGATTCCCGTATTTATGCTTTTGAGAATACCGTGCTTTATGCCGTCTCTTTTCCTGCTTATTATGGCAAAGGCACAAGGGTATATCTTATTGGCAGATATGCCCTTAATCAGCACCTGGATTTATGGCTACGCTATGCCCGTACCCAATTGAAAAATCAGGATAGTATAGGTGGCGGGAATGACCTCATTGAAGGTAATCATAAGTCGGATATTAATTTACAGGTGAGGTATAAATTTTAATATTTACTGTTTCATAAAAGAATTTTACTAAATTTGTGCCAAAATTCATAGTACACATCTCATTAAGGCGGAATATGTCCTCCAATCATCTTCAAATCTACTCGTAAGAGTCAGGCTTCTTTAAGCTTCTTACGCTCGCTTACAGGCGAACGCTCCTTTTCTATTGTCTGAATTTTTATTTGAAGAGAAACAATGAATCAACATATTCCGTGTGTTGTTGAAAGCAACACGTCTTTGTTACAGTGCCCTGTCTGTAACAAGGATTTTGAGAGACATACTACACAACTGGTATGCAAAAACAAACATACATTTGATATAGCCCGTCATAATTATATTAACCTTCTTTGTAAAACAGTTAAGAGTCGCTATCTTAAAAGTCTGTTTCAGGCACGCAGCCATCTGATAGAAAATGGCTTTTTTCAGGCCCTGGAATCAGTGATTGTAAGGCTATTAATGGAAGAATCAGCATGTAAAACTTCATTAACTATCCTTGATGCAGGTTGTGGTGATGGGGCTTTATTTACTAATATGCTGCTTTCGCTGAGGTGGGATAAAAGACAAGTAAATAGCTTCGGGATTGACATTACCAAAGAGGGCATTCAATATGCCAGTAAACACGATAGTCGGACAACCTGGTTAGTAGGAGACCTGGCTCACTTGCCTTTCAAAGACCAGTCTGTCGATATAATTCTGAATACGCTTTCACCGGCTAATTACCATGAATTTAAACGGGTATTGAAACCTGATGGTATGGTTATCAAGACCATTCCCGATGCGCATTATCTGAAAGAATTACGCTCGTTGCAGAATAAGCAACCCTATTCCAATGCAAAAGTTATCAGCCTTTTTGAAGAACAGATGCAGTTGTGCAAGCAGATACAGGTATCAGACAAAAAGTGTCTGATTGATGAAGAAAAAGCAGAGGTATTGCAAATGACACCCTTAACCTGGGGAAATCAGCTGACCGCAGAGAACGTCAGGCAAATGGATACCATAAGTATTGATTTGCAGGTTCTGGTCGGCCGAGTGAAATAGGTATTTGTAGCTGCACGCCAGGTAAAAGTGTGCAGCTACAATCATCAACAAGCGCATTCAATGCCACCGATTAACTCCCGGACATTGATGCCAAAGTGATAAGGTTTGTATGAGACTTGTAAAAGAATACAATCAATACATTTTAGAATTTTCTATCTTTACTTTCAATAATTCAAAAATCACAGCAATTACTGACATCAGCTAAAACCATGGCAACAAAACCTACACAAAAAGAAAAGGCATTGAAACTCTATGCCTTGCACCACACAGGTAAATTACTGATTTTGCCGAATATCTGGGATACCATTGGGGCATTGCTGTTAGAGAGCCTGCAATTCCCTGCTATTGCAACGGCTAGTGCCTCTGTGGCCTATTCAAATGGATATAATGATGGTGAGCAGATACCTTTTAATGAGGTGCTGATACGCCTGAAACAAATTGCAAATAGTGTAGATGTGCCGGTGACGGCTGATGTTGAATGTGTTTATGCTGCCACGGATGAGCAATTACGTAAGAATATAGAATTATTGTTGGATACGGGAATCGTAGGTATCAATATTGAAGATACGAATATCAGTACTCACGGACTTAATTCTATTGAAGAACAATGCAATAGAATCAGAATCATTAAGCAAATAGCACAAGAAAGAGATATACCTCTTTTTGT
>CBIHRH010000768.1:0-2707 GCA_966212365.1 uncultured Emticicia sp.
CTGTTCTTCCAGTCCTTCTTCACTGTATATTAAATCGAACATGTATTGGGGTTGTTGCTTTCCTAAGATAGGTTCATAAGTAGCAAACCATGTTTTTTCGGCAATTTCTCGAATAATAGCAATGTCTTTGGTTGTAGCGTATTGATACGTCAGGTTCATGTGTTGGAGAATTTTCTTTGCAAATATAAACTCTGCTAACATAACATTTTGTTAATTTGCATAAAAATTCCAATCTTTCCTATAACCTCATTTTATAGGGCCATGAGTACGATATTCACTAAAAAATTTATATGAGACCACTTATTTTAGTAACAAACGATGACGGCATAACCTCAAAAGGTATTTCAGTTTTAATTGATGTTGTAAGCAAACTGGGCGATGTCTTTGTTGTTGCACCCGACAGTCCGAATTCAGGTATGGGTCATGCGATTACAGTAGATAGCACAATCCACATAAAAAAATCCAAGATTTTTAAAGACATTGAAGCCTACGAATGTTCTGGCACTCCCGCCGACTGTGTTAAGCTGGCAAAACACCATTTTTTAAGAGGCAGGAAAATTGATTTGGTTGTCAGTGGTATTAATCATGGTATGAATGCTTCGGTATCTGTTCTTTATTCGGGAACCATGTCGGCAGCGGTAGAAGCTGCTATCGAAGGGATTCCTGCTATAGGTTTTTCACTAAATGATTTTAAATATGATGCTGATTTCAGACATGTGAAACGCTCTTTAAAGAAAATCGTTGAAAAATCATTAAAAAATGGCATTCCTTCGCATACAGCCTTGAATGTAAATTTTCCGGCAAAATCTGATGAGCCGATAAAGGGTATAAAAATATGTCGTCAGACAAACGGTTATTGGAGAGAAGAGTTTGATGCCAGAACCGATTTATATGGCAGACCTTACTTCTGGATGGGTGGAGATTTTGTGAATCGTGAACCAGAAAGCGAAGACACAGATATTTGGGCAATGGACAATAATTATGTGGCTATTGTTCCTGTTCAGATAGACAGAACGGCTCATCCGGAGATTAAAACATTAAAAAAATGGAAACTATAAACCGTAAAAAATAGGATTTATCTGTTAGATTTAGCAACTTTAGCTGATAGTCTATCTATCTTTGTTAAAATTCAGATGATTTACACTTCACCTATTTAATATTTATCAGTATATGGCAGTTTTAGGAAGTTTATTAAAGGGAAGCATAAAGTTTACGAGTACCATACAAAAAATAAGAAAAGTTAAACCGCTGAAATGGCAAAAAAAAGCCTTTACAAAATTAATAGCAAAGGCACGCTATACACAGTTTGGTGAAAAATATCATTTTGACGAAATATTAAGTACAGCAATTTTTGAAAAAGGAACTGAGTTTTACGCAAAATTTAAAGAGTTAGTTCCCATCTACGATTATAATAAAATCTACGATGAATGGTGGTATAAAGCCCGAAATGGTGAGAAAAATGTTTGCTGGCCTGGCAGAATAAAATATTTTGCTTTAAGTTCAGGCACTTCTGATGCGGCTTCAAAAGCTATTCCTGTTACAAAGGATATGATTAAATCTATCCAAAGAACCAGTATCAATCAGATTATATCTTTAGGTCATTATAATAAGTTGCCCTCAAATATTTATGAGACCGGGTATCTAATGTTGGGAGGAAGTACAGCGCTTAATGAAGTTGATTCTCATTATGAAGGCGACTTAAGTGGTATTACTACGGGTACTCTCCCATTCTGGTTTCAGAATTTCTATAAACCGGGACAGAAAATTGCTGCCGAACGCAACTGGGGGAATAAACTTGAAGAGATTACCGAGAATGCTAAAAATTGGGACATTGGTTTCTTGGCGGGTGTACCTGCCTGGCACACAATTCTCCTCGAAAAAATCATTAAGCGCTATAATCTTAAAAACATTCATGAGTTATGGCCTAACCTGACGGCATTTGCCTGGGGCGGTGTTTCTTTAGAGCCTTATAAACAAGGTTTAGAGAAATTGTTCGGAAAACCCGTTATCTATATCGAAACCTATATGGCATCAGAAGGCTTCCTGGCTTATCAGGACCGCCCGGATGGAAATTTAAGATTGGTACTGAATCAAGGTCTTTTCTTTGAGTTTATTCCATTCAATGAAAATAATTTTGATGAAGACGGAAATCTTGTCGAAAAGCCACAGACATTGATGGTGCATCAGGTGGAAGAAGATGTAGACTATGCACTATTAATTTCAACTTGTGCCGGAGCCTGGCGTTATCTGATTGGAGATACCGTGAAATTTACCAATAAAACCAGAGCGGAGATAAAAATTACAGGAAGAACCAAACATTTCCTGAGCTTATGTGGGGAACATTTATCGGTAGATAATATGAATAATGCTATTGAGTTAGTATCAAAAGATTTGGGAATAGACATTCGCGAATTTACAGTTATCGGTATCAAACATCCTCCACTATTTGCTCACCAATGGTATGTGGCTACTGATGATAAGGTAGATGAGAAACAATTATGCGAATTGATTGATAAAAAACTCTTTGAACTCAATGACGACTATGCCGTTGAAAGAGGACATGCTTTGAAAAATGTTTTTCTGAGAGTTTTACCAACTAAAGCCTTTTATGATTGGATGAAACATAAAGGGAAAGAAGGTGGGCAGCATAAGTTCCCGAGAGTATTGAAAGGAAAATTGGTTGATGAATGGGAAGATTTCGTTAAGA
>CBIHRH010000769.1:0-2702 GCA_966212365.1 uncultured Emticicia sp.
AGGTTTCTTCTTTATTTACTTTATTATGCGTAACTATCTGTCGGATTCTGTCTGATTTTTCATGAAAAGTATCAAAATTCAATTCATTCTGAACCCAAATCAGCATCAATATTGCCACGGCCATACCTACGGCTAAGCCACCAATGTTGATAATAGAAGAAACCCGGTTTTTAAACAGATTTCTAAAGGCGATTGTCAGGTAATTGCTTATCATAATTTTGTAAGAGAAAAGGACTTAGTCTGGGTTATAAGGGTAATGCTTAGTGAAATTGGTTGTTTAAGACAAACTCATCGGTGTTAAATGCCAATAGTTATTAAACTTTGCGGTGGAATCGAATCCCACATTCGGTTGCGCAACAAACGAATCTCATCCAGTGTGCGATTGCCAAGAGTTGTTACTGAAAATAATCGTTTACGGCGTCCACCTCGCTCAGCTGTAGCATCACCCATATGCGAACTCAACATATTTTTTTCTTCTAACCGATGTAAAGCAGCATGGACAGCACTAATGGTCACCGAACGTCCTGTTTGCTGTTCTATTTCTTCTGTAATAGCTACTCCATAGGCACCATCACCCAAAATGGCAGCTGTTAGTAAAACGATTTCTTCAAATTCCCCTAAATAGGTTCTTCGCATAATATTTTATAATGAATCAGGTTTAAACGAAATTAACTGACTAAATTAAGTCATGTGGAGCGAAAGAAACAAATTTAAACAGGATTCATACCAGTATAGGTAAAACAAATGATATGCCAAGCCAAAAAACGCGCATAAACCGGGCAGTTTTGCTATTTTTTTACTTTTATTGTGTCCGAAATCGTACAGTGGACTTGTCCGAAAGCGTACAATATTATAAGAAACTTTTACCCGAATTATGTTCGAAAACTTTGTAATTCGGGTTAGAAGTGGTAAGATTGTAAAACCGATTTTAATAGTATAGTTTAACCTTTTTTACCTGAAAATATTCAATGATATCTCAAAGAGACATTCACATTCTTCAACAAAGAGCTTTTCAAATTTATATGAATAGGGGAGGGCAGGAAAAAGTAAAAGCGATGATTATAGGAGCAGGAGGAGATACGGGCGAGTCGGAGCAATATGCAGAGAAATTTAAAAATGACTTTGCCTTTTTTAATGAAGAAAGCTTAAGAAAGGAGAAAAAGGATGCCCCTTTGGGTTTAATCGTCGGGGCAATTATGCTGTTCGGCGGAATTTTGATGGCCGCCATATCCTACGTTTTTACAGAAGGTGTTTTTGTTATTCTTTACGGATTTATTCTATCAGGTGCCATAATATTTTTCAGAGCATTAATAGCACAGAATAAAAAAGTTTAACTGAGGTTTAGCTGGCTGAATAATCAATTAGTATTTCCTTTACACCGTGCTGATAAGTGGTAGGTTTAAAGTTAAAGTACTTTTCGAACTTGCTACTATCAAAAAAGTATTCTCTATCATATTGATAACGCATTTCATAAATTTCTTTCAAAAATGTAACAAAGTACCCTGCCAGTTTTACCATAAAGGCCGGAAATAATTGATACTTATCGCTTTTGCCCATTTCTCTGGCAAATAGTTGTATCCATTCTTCACCCGTTAGAGAGTTATGATCGGTTGGCAGATTCCAGATTTGATTGTAGGCTTCAGGCGTATTACCAAGCATGACAGTGGCTTTTCCTGCGTCAGGTGTATAAGTGAAAGAGTGTTTTACTTTGGCGTTGAAAATCCATTGTGCTTTTCTCCCCTCTGCCAGATTTTTATGCACCAATTCCATCAATATACTTCTGTCTTTTACTGCCCCATAGAAGTCTGCTGCGCGGGCAATGATGGCTTGTAATTTCCTTTCTTTAATGGCATCTAATATCATTTTATCCACTACCATTCTTATTTCCCCCTTTTTACTGGTTGGGCTAAAAGGAGATTCTTCGGTAATGTGTTTTACGTTGTCGCCACCAATCATATATATATTGTCGAAGAAGACCAGTTTACTGCTATTTTCAATGCATGCATCAATTACATTTTGCATTAAGGTAGGCCATTGTTTTTGCCAGACACTTAATTTATATTCAAAGCCAATAGTAAGGTATACGATTTCGGACCCCTTGATTGCTTTGAAAACTTCTTCTCTATTGGTTAAATCAGCAGAGAAAAGTGTATCAGTATCATTTATTTTCTTTGGATTTCTGCTTACGAGACGGATTTCTTTTGTATAATTCTTTAAGGCTTTTGCGAGTTCAGTTCCTATCGCGCCGTTAGCTCCTAGTATGGTTTGCATGATTTGTCTGTTGTTTATTTTTGATGATACAAAGTTCTGCAACAAACACATTCATGCTCTTGATAAAAATCAAGAAATAGCCTTTCGTCTGATTCTGCTAAATGTTTCCGGAGTCATGCCCAGCATAGATGCAATGTATTGTAGAGGTACCTGATTGAATAATTCTCTATTTTGTTGAAAGAAGAAATTATACCGCTCTTCAGCAGTCATAGATAAATGGCTGAAAATACGGTCTTCCAGTATGGTAAAACATTTAGCGATAAACAGTTTTTCAAGCAAATGCCATTTGGGAATCTTTTCTCCTAATTGATTGTAGTCTTCTTTTTTAATAGTATATAGTTCAACATCAGTTAATGCTTGAATAGTCCATCGGGCGGGTGTATCAAAGACTAAGCTCGAAAGGTCTGTAATAAAATATCCTTTGGTCGAAA
>CBIHRH010000770.1:0-2699 GCA_966212365.1 uncultured Emticicia sp.
ACTTTGTCTAAATCATTCTGCTTATAACTCGTCAGTTTACCTAACGAATGCGTACGTTCTATTCTTAACCCCAACTGTAAATCCCATTTTTTGCTTAATGATTTATTGTAATTGACATAAGCCGCATATACGCGCTCGGTATACACAAAGTTATTGCTTCTCTCAAAATCTCTTACCTCTATATCATTCAATACATTAAAGAAATCGAATGTATTATCAGATTTTACATCTGAAAGCTTAATACCATAACCTAATTTTCCTTTTTTAAATGGTTGTTCATAATCAACCTTAAATGATTTAATACGAATATCAATTGGAGTTTTAGTAACAAAGTTCCTACTGAAAGAAGGTCTGTCAGAATTAGGAAACTCGTAGGTATTTGGCTGATAGCTCACACCTCTTGAAGTAAAAATACCGTAATCTGCATCTATATTCAATTCATGGCCTGTTGTATCAGCATAACGATAATTCAGGTTCATGTTCAAATTCTTGTTTTTCTCAGGATTAGAAGTTCGGGAGTTAAGAATAGCAGAATCTGGTTGAGCGCTATATCGGTCGCCAATTAAAGTCTGGCTTTGTCCGCCACCATTATGGTCACTAGCTCTACCATTGGCACTGAAACCTATCGTATTCTTTGAATTGATAAAATAATCTATACCTGCTTTGGCATTATGTGAAGTATCCCTGAATATCCCTCGCCAGGTTTTGTTGTAGGCAATATTATTCAATATCTGGTCATCAAGGGTGCGATTATGCCAAGCGCCCTGGTTATAGCTATAGTTACCGTAAATATTGATTTTCTTATCCCGGTGATTCAGATTGATAGAACCATTAAATTTAGGAGTAATACCAAAATTCGAGCCCAATGCTACGTTTCCGTTGGTACCAATTTTTTTATTCTTTTTCAATCTGATATTGATAATACCCAGATCTCCTGCGGCATCATACTTAGCCGATGGGTTGGTGATTACCTCAATCGCTTCAATATCAGCAGAGTTCATACTTTTTAATATAGAGGCAAGGTCTTTTCCGCTCATGGGTGATGGGCGCCCATCAATATAAATACGAACACCTGCTTTACCTTTTACTAATATATTTTCGTCTTTATCTACCTGTACGCCGGGTGATTTTTGCAGAATCTCCAGGCCGTTTAAGCCGGTTGAATTAATACTGCTTTCTACATTGAATATTATTTTGTCGTTTTGTACTTCAATCAGAGGTTTAGCCGCTACCACTTTCACTTCACCCAATTGCTTGGTATCAGATGATATCGTAAATGTCTGAAATTCAACGTCCTTATCAACTACCTCAAAAGCAGGCGAGTTAAAAGTACTATAACCTACGGCTGTAACTTTGATAAAATACTTTCCTGCAAGAAAATTGTTGATTTTAAAACTGCCATTTTCATCGGCAATGTCAGCTTTTACGAGTGATGAATCTTTAGTTGCATGAACAGCAATGGTAGCAAACGAAACTACCTCATTCTGTTGATTTTTTACCTGACCTTTAAGAGAGAATGTTTGAGCATGTAGCAAATGAGCAATGCTCGTAAAGAGTAATACGAGTAATAGATTTTTCATGATACTAGTTATAGCTTTTCAATAATTTTGTAAATGGCCTCAGACACTAAAGGCCTAAATGCTTATAGAATATTCGGTTGTGTGATACTGTGGCAATTCCATTGCGGCAATTCCATTGGGGCAAAGATAAGTATTAAAATTTACTTAAGAATCACCCAATTTGCGTTTAACATTTTTTAACTACGAAAAATTTCGTAGCAAATATATCTCCTCTTTCCCTCTCTTCCAAAATTTATTACGAAAAAATTCGTAGACGGCGATTTAGCGAGATAAACGGTAATGGTTTTTAGTTTGTCCAGGTGGGAACTCATATTGTACATGAAGGTTACAGAAAAATCTTATTAAATTTTTAATCATGCTTAATCGTCTATAAACGTATGCTTTATTAAAGACGATTAAGTATAATATTCATTACAAAGACAGTGTTATTTAAATCATTCTATAAACCAGATACCTGATTTTCAGTGTTCCATCTATTTTACCCAACCCCTGAAAATCTGCTTTGAGTCTGAATGTAACCCAGAATGATTGCTTGTGTAACCCATCAAATAATTGGGCTTGCTCTACTTCTTTTACGTCTGTAATTTCAATGTAGGCATTAGGTATCTCATTAAAGTATTTTACCACAGAACCATCTTTTGTTTCATATTTTATCGAAGCATTCCATTGGTCATGCGTTTGCACTCCGATTTTTTTTACTCCGGTTGTCAGATATTGTCTGAATTTCTCAACTCTGTCTGTAATAGTAAAATCCGGATTAGCCGACCCCAATACATGAAATACTCCACCAAGATTCATTTCTATTTTTTTGCCTGATGCATTTACAGCAATAGCATTTACTATTTTAGTCGAAAGAGGGTCGGTTTCTATAAGAAAAGTTCTGCAATCATTACCATTTTCTATTAGTTCGAATTGCTCATTGAAAATCATTCCTTTGAATGAAGCCACTTCTTTAGTAGCAGCATTGGTAATTTTTACATCTTTAGTAACTGTTGTTTTTTGACCATACTTGTCTTCCACCGTTAAAAAAACCGGATAATTATCATTTCTTTCATAAATAAACTCCGGGTTTGTCAAACGGCTTCTATAAGGTGTTTTTGTATCTCCCCAATAATAAGA
>CBIHRH010000771.1:0-2698 GCA_966212365.1 uncultured Emticicia sp.
GTAACTTCTATGGATATGCCTTTTTCTCCACCAATATGCAGGATAACCGTGCCTTCGCCTACACCCAGTACCTCGTGTGTGGTGCTGTGAAAATGGTCGTACCGATAAATTACATCACGCCAGTTGTTTGTCCAACCATTCTCGTTGAATTTTTCTTCAAACCAGGCTGATTTATCTTCCGCATTTGTGACGAGACGGTATACAATAACCGGCAAACTGTTATTGGGAATAGTACCCGTATCATCAAATTGATATTTCTCAAATGTATATTTCATCTTTTTATGAATTGACTTTGGCAATTATAAAAAGAAAAGAACTATGCCACAAAGCATTTTGAATCTGGTAAAGAATGGGAATGAAAGTTAATTGGCTATCCGATATTCAGTCGGTGATTGACCTACCCATTGCTTAAATAATCGTGTAAAGTGGGGAGGATACTTAAAGCCCATTTCGTACGAAACTTCACTAATAGATTTACTGATATCTACTATCTTTTCCTTGGCAAGGTCTATTACCTTCGAATGGATATACTCCTGCGCCGACTTACCTGTTTCTTTCTTTATCAAATCCCCAAAATAATTGGCCGATAAATTCAGTTGCTCTGCACAGTAAGACACAGAAGGTAAACCCACTGCCTGAGGTTTATCTGATTGAAAATAATCATTCAGTAATTCCTCAAATTTAACGAGTATATCCTTATTAATATTCTCTCTGGTAATAAACTGGCGACCATAAAACCGTGAACAATAGTTAAGAAATAGCTCAATATTACTGATAATCAGGTTTTTACTATACTTATCAATACCATGCTCCAGTTCATCTTTTATCTTTCTGAAACATTCCAGCACAATCTGCCTTTCACGTTCTGAAAGATGAAGTGCCTCGTTTGAATCATAAGAGAAAAAACCGTATTCTTTCATTTGCTTGCTTAATGAAGTGCCCCTGATAAAATCGGGATGAAATACCAATGTCCAGCCTTTGGGTTGCACCAATGTTTCGGCAGATAAATCAATGCCATAAACCTGCCCCGGAGCTATAAATATCAGGGTCTCATCTTCATAATCATAATGACTTCTGCCATAAGTCATTGGCCCACACTTTACATCCTTCAAAAAGACAATATACAATTCAGAAATAAACCTGGTCGATTGAATGAGCTTTGATTTAGATTGGTCGAGCAGGCTTACCAAAGGGTGCAATGTCTCTTGTCCCCGTTTGGTATTAAACTGTGCAACGCTGGTTAATCTCTCTATCTTTTCCATTAGCTATACTTTAGTATTACATCAAAATTAACCGAAATAAGTGAGGTTCTATTCATTCAATAATCAAATCAGTAATAATGGTAAGAGATACTGTAATCTGTATAAGTATCTGACAAAAAAATAGAAAGAACTTTGCCTCTCAGAAAACGCACATAAAAAATACAAGCATGAAAAGCATTTACAGCACCTTAGTGAAACCCGGTATTAGCACACTCATAATACACAAGCCTTTAAAACAGATAAAGCTTTCCTCCGGAGAAAATGTATTAATAGGCAAACTTAATGATACCCAAACAAGCAGAGATTTGCTAGAGCTATTGCCTGTGACCTTAAGATTGACGGATTTATTCGGTGTAAAAAAATATAGCCTGCTATCTGAATCTCTGTCAGAAGCAGAGCAGGAAATGCACCAGTTTGAAGTAGGGGATATAGCCTATTGGTCACCTGGCCCCGGAATCGTCATCTTTTACAGGCAACATGAAGCAATAATGAATAGTGGTTTATATAAGATAGGCAGAATAGAATCCGGAATTCAATTGCTGAAATTCGAGCAATTTAAAGAACTTCAAATTGAACTTATCTGATAAATTCTAAATAATCAAATCAATACAGGAAAATGCGTAACTTTCGAATAATTCAACTCATAAGCTTCTGTTTTGGCATTTTGTTTAATCTACAAGCACAAACACAAATGGATACAAATACAATTTTCCCGAAGGGTGATAAACTCACCAACGACTATTTTACCGGAGATGCCTTTCTAAAACTCTTGATGGCCAGAGATAAAAACAACGACTTTTTGTTGGGAAATGTTATGTTCGAACCTGGTGCCAGAACAAACTGGCATACGCATCCAAAAGGACAAGTGCTGATTGTTATCGAAGGCGAAGGTTTCTTTCAGGAAAAAGGCAAGCCTGCTCAGGCTATAAAAAAAGGTGATGTGGTGAATATACCGGAAAATACAGAGCATTGGCACGGAGCATCGGCCAAAACAAGAATGATACATATAGCCATTACCCATTTCAAAGATGATGTAAATGTGGTATGGTTGCAACCTGTTTCAGAAGAAGAATATCAGGAAGCTAATAAAAATGGTAAACCATAATGAGGCGAAAGACTGAATTTCTATTGGTGATAATCTTTATTGTTCTGATAGCAAATACCAATAAGTTGAATGCACAGGAAAGAGCAGATGAAAAGCCATCGACAGTAAAATCCTCTAAGGCAGCGCCTGTAACAGAAATGATGGTGCGTATAGCGGAGATTGAAATTATGCCCGAATATCTGGAAGAATACAAGACTATCCTGAAAGAAGAATCATCGGCCTCAGTAAAAATCGAGCCGGGTGTGATTTGTATTTTTCCGATGTATCAGAAAGAGAGCCCGATACAAATAAAGCTTGTAGAAATATATGCGAGTAAAGCTGCCTATCAGGC
>CBIHRH010000772.1:0-2697 GCA_966212365.1 uncultured Emticicia sp.
TAAATCGGTAGGATAGCTATTGCTCAGAGCCATTGGTAGGTATCAGGTTGAATTAGTATCTCAAAGGTAATGAAAGTATTGGAGATTTAGGAGGGATGTCAGATTTCAAGCATGCCGCCGTTAAGAACGCAGATTTTGGAGAGGCTTTTTGTACTTTTAATCAATTAAGATTGACAATATTTGCAGCAAGAGTTAGTGGATTTGATGCAAATTATTTTTATTTTTGGATAATGAATTTTTGATTTCTCAATCATTTCTAATCTCTTAAAGTATGTCACTATTTTTTGCTCCCGAGCTTTTTATCAATAATGGTGTGAAAGATGTTTCATTTTATGAGAAAGCATTTGGCGCGATAGAACAAATGCGTTTTTCTAATGATGATGGCAGCATTCATGTAGTGGAATTTTCTATCGAGGGAATGCTCTTTCATATTCATGAAGTAACAGCAAACAAACACTTCTTCTCTCCTGATAAGAACAATGGCACTACTGTCACGATTGGTTTATTTACACCAGATGTAGACAAACTAATGGAGCAAGCGATTAAGGCAGGTGCTACTGAAATAAGCCCGGCACAGGATTATGATTATGGTTATAGACAGGGGACATTTAAAGACCCGTTTGGACATTACTGGCAAATACAGAAAAAAATATAAAAGCATATAAGTCCAATACGGGTTCATTGTTTAATCCTGAAAGATTTTATTGTTGATTTCTTTAAAATACGCGGCATTTAAGGTGAATTTTAGCCTTTAACCTTCTTGCCAACTCCTTTTTTAATTTTAGCACCCAGCCATAACCAGAAGCCTGTTAAGACAACAACAGGGATAAAGACAAATTTCATCGCGCCAGCAGCTTTTTGAGTTTCGGCAACAGGGCCATAAATAAACCACAAAAGAGGCATACTCAGGATAATATGTATCCAGCGGATAGTTTTACGCTCGGTTGATGCTTTCATGCTTCTATTTTTTGAAAGTTGAATCTTTTTCGATGTATGGGCAATGAGTACCGAAATCCTGATGGCGGCTGAAATGTCTTTTGCCATAGAATCGGAACATAAAGAAGTTCATGATTACAAACACAACCAACAATAGTACAGAAGAAATTTTGGTAAGGGTGGTAAGAGATTTCTTCTGCGAAAAATTACCGAACACGTAGCCAAGAACCATAATTAGGCTGGCTAAAAGAATAAGCCTGAATAAGATGAATCCGAAAAACATAAGATTTGTATTTTAATGGTTAAAAACTTTCGGAAACAAGCTATTCTATACCTTTAGGCAAGTGTGTTTTATCAATAGCTTGTTTCATAATCTGCTACGAAGCTATGATTTTTGGCATTACAAGATTTGATGAGTCGTCAAGGCAGATACTTGAATCGCTAAGTCGGGTAAAGGAGTCTTTAAGTTCTTGAGGGTCAGAGCGATAAAAGTGGACCAAGATTAGATTTATAGGTTTCGCTGATTGGTAGCTCTATACTACCAATACAAAGTATATCCCGTTTAATCGCAGTAATGGCATCGGCAGCTACGAGGAAAGATTTATGAATACGGATAAAGTTATAATCAGAGAGTTTTTCTTCAATGGACTTCATAGTCAACTTGGTGATGATAGGTCTGGGGGCATTTCTGACAAATATTTTAATATAGTCTTTCATAGCTTCTATATACAATATATCAGCCACTGTAATTTTCACTTGATTATATTCGACATACACAAAAAAATAGCCCGGATGCTCTTCTTTTTTAACAGGTTTTTGTTTCAGATTGAAGAGTTCCTGCGCTTTGGTACAAGCTTTGAAGAAACGCTCAAATGAAACAGGTTTTAGAAGATAATCAATGGCATCGAGATTGAAGCCTTCTATGGCATATTCTTTATAGGCCGTTACGAAGACGACCATCGGTGGATTTTTCAGATTAGCAACAAATTGCAAGCCATTAAGCCCCGGCATTTGAATGTCCAGAAAAATGAGGTCTATCGATTGGCTATGAATCAATTCTGCAGCCTCCATCGCATTTTTGCATCTCCCGGCCAGATGTAAAAATGGTACTTGACGGATATTATCAACCAATAAATCTAATACCAGTTTTTCATCGTCAACGGCTATACAATTTATCATGACAATACGATTTTGAGTTGAACAATAAATCTGTTTTCTTCCTGATTAATTGCCAAGCTATGTTTGTCGGGATACAGCAACTGGAGTCGATTTCTGACGTTGGCAATACCAATACCCGAAACTTTATCCTTCGACTGTGCGGCTGATGGATGATAAGTATTAACAATATTACATTGCAGAATATGGTCTTTCAATGTAATATGAATGCTGATAGCTGGGTTTTTCACAAGTCCAATGCCGTGCTTATAAGCGTTTTCAATAAATGGCACCAGTAGCATAGGTTCAATGAGGTCTTGCGTATTATCTAACTGAATATCCAGATTTAATTGTACATCTTCGCCAAAACGCATTTGCTGCAACGCAATATAGTTTCTCAGATTTTCGATTTCCTGATTAACTGGCATTTTACCTTCTGACGAATCATAAATCATATACCGCAGCAGGTCGGATAACTGGATGAGAGAAGGCTCCAGGTTATCAGATTTTTGCCTGGCCATTGATACCATATTGGTAAGCGTATTAAACAAAAAATGCGGACTTACCTGCGAACGCAAAAATTTAAGTTCAGCCGTGAGACGTTGT
>CBIHRH010000773.1:0-2696 GCA_966212365.1 uncultured Emticicia sp.
GTCTACGACACTTGCTTGTACTCGGTACGGGGGTCGAACCCGTAATCTCCACTGTGAAAGAGTGGCGGCTTAACCAATTTGCCCAACCGAGCAGGTGACCAAGGTAATGAGTGATAAGTCCTTATTTTGACGTTGGAAACGAAGTAAGACTTATCTACGACACTTGGTAGTCTGGGTAGCTGGATTCGAACCAGCGAACACTTGTATCCAAAACAAGCCCGTATAACCATCTGCGGAACACCCAGATTTTAAAGAAGGCAAAGAGCGACAAGAGACTATTACGTTGCTCTACCGGACTGAGCTACTGCCTGAATGACTTATTTAGTCAGGCAGACCAGATTCGAACTGGTGACACACGGCTCCTAAAGCGAAGTAACTCTCATCTACGGCACTTCTTCTGTTTTTATTATTAAAGAACTTAATTATCAGATTGATGCTACAAAGTTTCGCACCTTCTACGCAGTCTTTTTGCGTAGTTATAAATATTTTTCAACTATTACTACAAACACTTGATAGTCAAATACTTGCAACTAAAAATATTTAAAAAAAACTTTTATTAGACTTAATAGCTTTTCATAATCTGTTACCGGACAAGGAGTCGAACCTTGGTCTTAACGTTCGTATCGTTATGTCTTTCCTTTAGACTATCCGGCATTTTTTTAGTCAGCAAAACTTTTGTCAAACAATGCCCTGTTTATATTTTTATTGCGTTTCAATTCAGAGCATTATATATATACTTTCTCATAATTTTTTGTGGAAAAAGTATGAATCGAACATACATTGCTGGTTTTTCAAACCAGTGCCTTGACCAACTCGGCTATTTTTCCATATTTCAATCATCACTTTGCAGAGAGCAGAAGAATCGAACTTTATTCACTTATGAACCAACTGCTTAGCAGGCAGTGCCCTGCCCAGCAGGATTTACTCTCTAATATTTTGTGGGAAAAGTATGAATCGAACATACAAGGCTTAAAAGCAACGGTGTTACAGACCGCCCCGCTTCCACTTACGGACTATTTTCCCTTAATATATTGTAAGCATGATGGGATTCGAACGGCAGCGGCCGACCGCCCATACTGAACTGTTTCTGAAACAGGTCTCTCTTCCGATTGGAGTACACGCTCATTTAATTTTTGCAAAGGCAATAGGAATCGAATCGCGCGGCGACCGCCCACAATACCTCTCAGTATTACTTATTTCTTTTGCGGAGGCAGTAGGAATCGAACCCACAGTACCAATTTGGTATTACTTATTTTCAAGACAAGCTCCTCGTCCATTCGGGCTACCTCCGTTTTGTTGTTTGCATGGAGCAGGAGCATCAAGCAACTCCTGCCATTCTCCATGCGTATTGTGTTGATTTAGTATTTTTTTCATTTAATATATTGTATGAATACCTTAACCTATATATTTATACGTTCCTCACTCTTAAGGTTTTATTATAAATAATCATCTATAGTTAATGCTTGCAATTCAGCCCATTGCTTTAGCAATCTCATGGCTTTACTATTTATTTCATAATTAAACCGACCCTTTGCTTGTATAATTAGCTTTGTCTTTTGTTCAACTTCTATAGTTGCCAACCTCTCCATTTCATGTTCTCCATGATACTTTCTGAGTGAAACAATGCTCGTACTTCCATCCACGCAACAGCCAGTATAGGTGCTTACGCAATTACTCATTTTCATGCCTTCTGCTACCAGGTCTTTATCAGTTACCAGTTCTATCATTTTGTCTTTCACCTCATTTACACCTTCCTTTTCGATAGATTCAAAAGGTTGGAAAAAAGATGATTTCCAGATGGAATTTTCTTTTGTTTTCTGCGATTGTTTGATTAATTTATGCCACCTGTCACTCTGGCGTACTAATGAACTCACTGCTCTTCCATTCAAACAATATTTTTGATTCTGGCTTAACTCAAAGCGTACATAATCAATCAGTTCCTGTATTAAATTTGGATGGTTTATATCCCCGGCAATCAGGATTCTGATAAATTTTTCCCAGAATACTTCGTCACGATTCTCTTTTTTCCCGAGCCATGAATAAGCTATATGGTAAGCAAGCCATTCATCGCCGCCAAGGCCTATCACTTGTGCATACCTGAAAGCCTCAAACACTCTTAGCCCCACAAGACTTCTGGTAAATTCAACTTTCATTTTCTGACTCAGTGGAATTTCAGAATGAATCGACCTCAGTGTTCCACCTTTCGCCAGAGAGATAAAATCCTGCACAAAGAAAAAATCTTCCTTATTGAAAAAAACATAATTCAAAAACGATGGAAATCTATATTCAGCAAATAAATAGGCAATCATCTCTTTAAATCTCTGATGCTCACTTTTTAACTTCGGTTTCCATTCTTCCAAGGGTCTGATCCAGGAATCTTTATGTTTTGCTATTTCTATTAGAGCGCCAATAAAATAGGTATCTTTAAACCACTTCGGGCACTTCCTTTCAAGACTTCTGGTCATAAATTCCAGATTCTGCATCCAATCAGCAAAATCGTTCTTTGGAATTTTGTTGGCATTTGTTTCTACAAAATCTCTAAAAAACTGGAGTCTCTTATGATTGAAATCGTTGCGTTTTATTTTTTTCCCAAGCCCCTGTTTAATTACCTCTACAAAAGTTTGGTTTATGGTGGTGTTTTGTTTTATGGCTTGTTCTATCAATCGCTGTGTTTGCTGGTTTGTGTGTTTTGTTGT
>CBIHRH010000774.1:0-2690 GCA_966212365.1 uncultured Emticicia sp.
AACCGGATCCCCTTATACCAACTGCAATCCCCGCTGTTGCGGTATTTAAGCCAGATAACCCTGCACCTGACCCATTGGTTATACCTGTAAAAGCATTGCTATTATTATCATCATTTTTTATCTGGACTTTTGCGCCAGGTGTACCATTGCTTGAAATTACAACATCAAATTGTGCATAAGATGATAGAGATACACTAAAAATACTCAATAGAATAAAAATCTTTTTCATGGTTCATTCATTAAGATAATACATGTTTCTATTTTTAGAATCTATAGATTATGCATCAAAAATATCTGGTCAGAAGAAGTCCAAAAAAAATAATGGTGCCACTAGCGAAATCTATTAACTGAATAGCGATAAATGTGTGGGTGAGTTGCATTCAGAAAAACACTACCTGATACAAACAAAAAACAGGATAAGCCCTTAGAGCCTATCCTGTCTGCATTCAAAACACTTAATTTATTTTAATTTAACACTACTAAAATTACCGTTTACTGTAATTTTGCAAGTAGGAGAACCTTTTCCGACTTTACCTTCGTAATACTTAGTCGGATTAAAGCCATAGCTTTCTTTCTTTTCGGTTTCGGTGTTTCTCGTAAACGAGATACCTTTATCTTTAGGATAATCAAAGTCACCGTAGTGAGCTTTTATATCAAAGTCATAAGTCACGTTATCATCCAATGTCAATGACACAGGTGAATAACTGGCTTTAATATCCAAATCTTTCACATTTCTACCAACACTTCCGAATTTGAAATCACCTGAGAATTCTAGCTTCCAATTGCTCGACTCTTTTAATAGTCCGATTGAACCACTTGAGTAGCTTATTTTAGCATCAATTTTCCCTACTTCCTTGATGTCAATATCTCCAAAGCTATTGTCGAAATCAAAATCATCAGCTTTTTCCATCTTGATACCTGAATAAGAAGCCTTTAATTTACCACCTGACATTGATTTGATATAAGACCCTTGGCAAAAAGCTATCTTAATATCTGACTCAGCATTAGTAATATCTTCAGCTACCAGTTTTCCATAGCTTTGGTCAACTTTCAAAGGTGTATTAATACTTGGCAGAAAGGTGTTACCGAACGAGTTTTTCACCTGAAGTGGATTCGATTTTGGCATATATACCATATAATCAATCTTCAATGAGTGTTTTTCTCCTTTATTGCTCCAGTTTCTATTGTCTGAGCGTTCAATAATGGTTTTGATACTTACTTGTCCATCATCTTTTTTGCCTACTACATCCACCGAGTTTATAAAGTCGCTGGCTCTGTCGTCAGAAGAAGCATTGGCTACAATAAGTACCTCAACTTTTACTTCTTTTTTATCCCAAAAATTGACTTTAATATCGCCAAACTGATTATGCAGAGAGACTTTATCTGACGAAGAAACTGTATAAGACAAACTCACATTCTTCTTTTTCTCGATCCATTCTTTATCATCATTGGCAAAAGTTTGTACAGTAGTCAAAAGGAATAATACCCCGAATACTCCTTTCATTTGGGTGGAAAGGTTACACCATCGTTTTAATTTTTCCATTTTTAACTTCTTTAATTTTTTGAATTATTTGTAACTGTTGGTTTAACAGATCGATCTGCATACTTAAGTTTTGTACCATAGCCTTCAGCAAATCTTCCGGATTAGGATTTTGCGGCAATTCATTTTTAAGGCTCTGATAATTTTTGTCTAATGCCTGCAATTCGACATCAAACTGATGATAGAGTTGAGGGTCTTCTTTTTCTAAAGCCTTCAATTCTTCTCTTTTTTGCTCTACCAAAGAGGCAAACTGTACTAATTCTTTGCCATAAGTTTTTTCATAAACAGGTGGTAAATCCAGGCTCGCAAAATTTTCAGGAATCTGAGAATACATCACCGCCCCATACCCTACTGTTAACAATATGGCTATACCGGCGGCAATGGCTATTCCCCATCTGAAACCGCCAAATCTTACTACTTTTCCGTTCAGGCGTTTGCCTGTTGGTTGTTGTTTAGCAACCTCCACCTCAATTTTTTTCCACAAGTCTTTCGATGGCTCGTAGCTATCAAAATCATCACGGTTATCTCTCACGAATCTTTCTAAACGGTCTTTCATATCACTCACCCTTGGTAGGGATTTTTTAATTGATTCTAATTTTTCTAGTTTAGTTAAAACATTTGTCTGCTTATAATTTCTAATAGCCTCTTTTTGGCTCGCATATATTGTGTGCGAGAGGTTGTCTCACTTATACCCAATATATTCCCGATTTCTTCGTGGTCGTATCCTTCAAATAAATATAACGATAGCACAACCCTGAAACCCTCAGGCAATTGTTCCATTGCCCTGCGTATGCGCTCTACCTCTAACTTCGTATTATCTTCATTATACGGGTCGCTTTCGGCATAATCAGCTATATCATATTCTTCTCCACCAAAATTATAATCGTCAATATTTACCAGTTCTACTTTTCTTGACCTCAGATGATTGATGGCTTTATTGACCACAATCTGTTTTAACCATACACCAAAAGTAGCTTGCTGACGAAAATCTCCGATTTTGGCAAAGGCATCGATGAACGAATCCTGCAATACATCTTCTGCCTCACCCACATGGTTCAGTATCCGCATACAGACGTTGAACATAGCCTTTGAGTAATGCTTGTACAGTTCGTACTGCGCTTTACTCTCGCCACGCTTACATTGCTCGACC
>CBIHRH010000775.1:0-2689 GCA_966212365.1 uncultured Emticicia sp.
ATAAATTTCTGGAGGGAACCGGAAGCCTTGTATTAGATAGAATGCATCGCATTGCTTACGTCTGTATTTCGCCTCGTACTAACGAAGAAGTATTGGCAGCTTGGGAGAAGCGGATGAACGGCTACAAAATAGTGAAGTTTGGCGCAGTAGATGGTTATGATAAAGAGATTTATCATACCAATGTCATGATGTGCATTGGTGATACCTTTGCCGTAATTTGTTTGCAGTCAATAAAAGACCTTGATGAAAGATTAGCTGTAAAAGAAAGTCTGGAAAGCACGGGAAAAAATGTGATTGAAATAACTCTAGAGCAAATGAATGCCTTTGCGGGCAATATGTTATTGATTACTAATCAGAAAGGGCATCTCATTTTAGTAATGTCATCACGCGCTTATGAGTCTTTGACTCAAGCACAGAGGAATCAATTAGGTGAATATGCTGATATTATGCACTTTGATTTAAATATCATTGAAACCTGTGGAGGTGGCTCTGCCAGATGTATGATGGCTGAAGTGCATTTGCCTGAGAAGTAAAAAACTTCTCTCAATAGCCAGTCACTCCTTCACTACCTTTCAAAATAGCAATACCTGATGAAGTGCCAATGCGTTCTGCACCTGCTTCAATGAAAGCTATAGCTTGTTCATAAGTTTGTATACCGCCAGAGGCCTTTATTTTAACCGTCGAGGGTAAATTATGCCTCATTAATTTTACCTGTTCCAAATCAGCACCTTTTGGGGCAAAACCAGTGGAAGTTTTCACAAAGTCTGCCCCTGCTTCTTCACAAATTTCGCAGGCAATACTTAAATCAAAATTATCTAAATAGGCCGTTTCAACAATTACTTTGAGTAAAGCTTTTTTGCTATGTGCTAGTTCGGCCAATTCCCTTATTTCCTGTTTTACCGTCAGATAAGCCATTGATTTAAAGGCATTGATATTCATGACCATATCCAGTTCATTGGCTCCATCTGATAATGCTCCTTCGGCTTCTGCTAGCTTAGTACTGGAAGTTTGATAACCTAAAGGGAAACCAATCACTGTACAAACCTTTGCCTGACTGTAAACCAGTATATCTTTCACAAAACTCACGTAATGCGGCGGCACACAGGCCGAATAAAAATTATGCTGATAGATTTCCTCACACAATTTCCGGAAATCCATTTCAGTCGCTGTGGGTTTCAGTAAAGTATGATCAATATATTGGGCTAAGTTTTGCATCTATTAATTGGGATTTTTAACCACGGAGGTGCTCGGAGTTCTGCACAGAGTAACACGGAGTTTTTATGAATTGCTCTGTGATACTCTATGCAAAACTCCGAGCAACTCCATGGTAAATATTTTTTCTAAAAAAACATCCTATCAGCCAACCGAAAGGTATTACAATGGGCTTCAACAATATCAGCAATGCGCGGAGAGTATCCACCACCCATTGAAACCACTATCGGAATTTTGTTTTTGATTACTTGTTCGAATACAAAGGCATCGCGTCGTTTGCATCCTTCCATGGATACTTTCAATTTGCCTAATTTATCAGAGGCCAGAATATCTACGCCCGAAATATAGAAAATAAATTGCGGTTTTACTTCTTCAATCAAGCCAGGCAATGTTTTATAAAGTATGCTCAAGTATTCTTCGTCTTCACAATAGGTTGGCAATTCAATGTCTAAATCCGATTTTTCTTTTTTCAACGGATAATTCTCCTTTCCGTGCACCGAGAAAGTGAAAACCCGCGGTTCATTTTCGAAAATCAATGCAGTGCCATTGCCCTGATGTACATCTAAATCAACTACAAGAATCTTATCAACTAAATTATTAGCTAGCAGATAATAAGAGGCTACAGCTACATCATTCAATAAACAAAAGCCTTCTCCCCTATCAGCATAAGCATGATGCGTGCCGCCCGCAATATTCATCGAAATACCTGATTCAAAAGCAAATTTACAACAATCAATAGTACCTTGGGTAATTATTAATTCACGTTTTACGAGCATTTCAGAAATTGGGAAACCAATGCGACGCTCCATTCTGGCATCAATTCTCAGATTCAGTAAATCCTCAAAATATTGTTTATCGTGTACACCTAAAACCCATTTCGGGTCAACAGGAGCAGGAGCAAAGAAGTTTTCGGCTGTACAAGTGCCCTCATATAGCAGCTGTTCATGAATTAACTCGTATTTTATCATCGGGAATCGATGACCCTCGGGTAGCGGATGGGTATAGATAGCATCGTAAGCTATTTTCAGCATAGAAACTATTTATAAAGGCGGCTGTCTAACGAATATTTCCCAGGCCCTGTAAGGAAGACAACAAGAAAACCAATAAAATATAATAAGGCATGTTCTTTATCGCCCAAAGGGTCTTTGCCGTGAATCATAAATGCGATTGCAAGCATGCATATAATTAATACAACTGAAGCTAATCTGGTAAATAGGCCTAGAATCAGGAATAAAGAGCAGAAAAACTCTGCAAAAATCGTCAATCCTTGTGATACTATAGGAGAGACATGAAAAGGATCCGGAAAGTCATGGTCACCAGCTAAAAAAGCCTGCAATTTATCGTAACCATGCATTGCTAACAAACCACCAAAACCTAGCCTTAAAAGAAAAATTGCTAAACTAATCCGGTTTGTTAAAGTTGTGGGTTTAAGAAACTTTTTAAGCATTATCAGATTATTTTATCTCCTCGTAATCAA
>CBIHRH010000776.1:0-2688 GCA_966212365.1 uncultured Emticicia sp.
ATTTTGTTTTATAAAGAGGTAGTCTTGAACTATGCCGCGTCGGCGGACCGTTTTAACTGATTAACCTGATTTTTCTGAAAAAATATTTTATCAGTTGAATCAAATAAATCACCGGACACCGCATGGGTTAATCAAAGTTTAGACATTATTCTCTCAACATTTCTCACAGATTTCTAAAAATTGTTTTGGACTTTATTCGTTAATAGGTCGCAAAACAAGAACAGATAAAAGATATGAGTTCAGTAAAAATGGTGGAAGCACCGGAAGGATTCGAAGGAGCAGGCTTTTTTGCTACTTCATTAGATAAAGTTATCGGTATGGCGCGTAGCTACTCGCTATGGCCTTTGCCATTTGCCACTTCTTGTTGTGGCATTGAGTTTATGGCTACCATGGGTTCGCACTACGATATCTCACGTTTCGGTTCAGAGAGGCCAAGTTTCTCACCTCGTCAGGCGGATCTTTTGATGGTAATGGGTACTATTGCCAAAAAAATGGGTCCGGTAGTTAAACAGGTGTATTTACAGATGGCTGAACCGCGTTGGGTAATAGCCGTAGGTGCTTGCGCGTCCAGTGGTGGTATTTTTGATACATATTCAGTATTACAGGGTATCGACCGTATTATTCCGGTTGATGTATATGTACCGGGTTGTCCGCCTCGTCCTGAACAGATTCTTGATGGTTTAATGCAGATTCAGGAATTAGCCAGAAACGAATCGCTCCGCCGTAGAAATACCCCTGAGTACTCAGCCTTATTAGAATCATATAATATTCAGTAGAGAATATACTGTCTTGAACTTTGGTTTAACTGATTAATCTGATTTAAGTGAATTTCTGATTTATTTGAAAATTGCATTTAGTCTTTTTCAGTAAGTTATCAGTGTAATCATCAAATCAGCCGCGATGGCGGACCGTTAAATCAAGGTTCAAAACTAAATCATTAAATAGATTTACATGTTAAGTAGTCAACAAATAGCAGAAGATTTATTAGCTCATTTTGGTGAAAATGTGAAGAATTTCGAAGAACCATTTGAGCTGCTTACCTTCACAACCAATCGTCAGAATATAATCAATCTGCTGGTATATCTCAACAAGCACGAAACATTCCGTTTCCGTTTCCTTACTGATATTTGTGGTCTTCATCTGCCTGATAATACAGGAGAGGAATTTGGTGTAGTATACCATTTACATAGCCTGGAGAACAACAAACGCATCCGTATTAAAGTATTCCTTTCGGCTGACGATATTCATATCCCAACGGCAACAACTGTGTATGCTACAGCTAACTGGTTGGAAAGAGAAACCTATGATTTCTTCGGAATTATCTTCGATGGACACCCGAATCTGAAACGTATTCTGAATATTGATGAGATGGATTACTTCCCGATGAGAAAAGAGTATCCGTTAGAAGATGCTACCCGTCAGGATAAGATTGATGCACTTTTCGGAAGGTAACACGGATTGATAATCTGTAAATTTTCGAAAGACAATATAAATTTGAACAATTAGCGTTCCTGTATGGAATACCGATATAAATCATATTCGAGGTTAATTGAAAATAGTATACAATGGCAGAAGAACTGATTATCCCTAAAAACACTACTGATGCATTGGCCTTGAACAGACCAATTGTTGAGGAAACAGAATATACTACACTCAATTTGGGGCCTACTCACCCCGCAACACATGGTATCTTCCAGAACGTGTTGAAAATGGACGGCGAGAAAATCGTATCAGGAGAACAAACTGTTGGATATATTCACCGGGCATTTGAGAAAATTGCAGAACGTCGCCCTTTCTATCAGATTACTACGCTTACGGATCGTATGAACTACTGTTCGTCGCCAATCAACAATATGGGCTGGCACATGACGGTAGAGAAACTTTTGGGTGTAACCGTACCGAAACGTGCGCAGTACATCAGGGTAATTATGATGGAGCTGGCGCGTATTGCCGACCACCTGATTTGTAACTCAATTCTTGGTGTAGATACAGGAGCCTATTCAGGCTTTTTGTACCTGTTTCAGGAGAGAGAGAAGATATATGAGATATACGAAGAGATGTGTGGTGCTCGTTTGACAACAAACATGGGCCGCATCGGGGGAATGGAGCGTGATTTATCACCAACTGCATTAAAAAAAATCAAACAGGCGGTTTACCATGACTTACCAAAAGCCCTGGCTGAATTTGAAAAACTCTTCAATAGAAACAGAATATTTATCGACAGAGTAGTAAACGTAGGTCCAATCACCGGAGAGCGTGCTTTGGAATACGGTTTTACCGGCCCTAATCTTCGCGCAGCAGGTGTTGATTACGACGTGCGTGTAATGGAACCATATTCCTCTTACGAAGACTTTGAGTTTGATATTCCGGTAGGTCACAATGGTGATACCTACGACCGTTTCATGGTGCGTAACCAGGAAATGTGGGAAAGTATCAAAATCATCAAACAAGCGATTGAGAACCTGCCTGAAGGCCCATATTATGCCAACGAAAACCATTACTATTTGCCTCCGAAACAAGCGGTGTATAGTAATATGGAGGCATTAATCTATCACTTCAAGATTGTGATGGGTGAAATTGATGCTCCGGTAGGAGAAGTGTACCATGCAGTTGAGGGCGGTAATGGTGAATTAGGTTTTTACCTGATAAGCGATGGCGGCCGAGCTCCTTATCGTCTACATTTCCGTC
>CBIHRH010000777.1:0-2685 GCA_966212365.1 uncultured Emticicia sp.
TTTACTATTGATTATCATCAATCTTTAGGTATCCAGATAGAGACCGAACCTGCATCTACAGGAAAATTTCCTGTTCCATTTTTATTAATTTGCACTTCTCCTTTATGGTTTCCAAGAAAATCTATAAAGTATCTGCCTGCATATTGACTACCTACCTGCATAGCCTTTTTGTTTTTTTCTCCATTCGAAAGTAATACTGCACAACCTGCATGTTTATCCTGGCCGCTTCTTACCCAACCAATACAATCAGGATTATCAAAATAATCGTACTGTTCGCCCCAACCATATTTTTGTCTGGCTAACAGAAGTTTTTCCAGTGCTGAGATTTTTGGCAGAACAACCATTTCTTCTATACCATCATGCCTTTTTTCGTAATAACAAGAGCCATATAAATCACAATAAAAAACACATGGGTAACCTTCCTTCCGAAGCAGTATCAGGGCATAAGCCAATGGCTTAAACCACGCATCTACTGTTGATTCTAAACTCTGAAAAGGCTGAGTATCATGATTTTCAACGAACGTAATGGCTAAATCTGGCCGGATGCTTAGCAATGAATCATTAAAAATATTTCTCAAGTCATATTCTTTTCCTGCTTTAGAAGCACTATGAAAATTATAGTGGAGAGGAACATCGAATAAATGGACACGAGATTCAGTGGCTCTGATGTATTCTTCTAAAACCTGTACATTATCAGGGGCCCAATATTCTCCAATTACAAATAAATCGTGCTTTACATGAGTTCGCATATAATCAAGCCATTCATTATAGAAAGCGGGTGAGATATGCTTTAGGGCATCTAACCTCACCCCATCAAAGCCAACGGTTTCGTGATACCACTTTCCCCAACGCTTTAATTCTTCACGAACAGCCGGATTTCTGAATTCAATATCTGAAAACATCAGATAATCATAATTCCCTTTTTCATTGCCAACTACTTCTTCCCAATCATCACCATAATCATTGATGATGTTATAAATACACTTTTCAGATTCCTGAACATTGGCAGCACAATCAACTCCCGAAAAACAATTATAGTCCCAAACGAACTGTGAGTATTTCTTTTTCCGATTCGGGAAACTGAATTTCGTGTTGGCTTCAATCTCAAAGGGGGCGCTGATGAAATTGTTTCTGTTTTCGGGGTCTACCTTTCTCACCATTACCTTCTCTGTCCCATCAGCGCCTCCCATATGATTCAAAACGATGTCAGCATAAACACCGATGTTTTGTTGATGAAGTGTATTAACTGCTGAAATATATTCCTCTTTAGTGCCATACTTAGTCCTGACAGTTCCTTTCTGGTCAAATTCTCCTAAATCATAAATATCATATACATCATATCCTTGCGAAAATCCGCCGCATGTCCCTTTATACGCTGGTGGTAACCAAACGGCTGTGATACCTAATTTTTTTATTTGTTCTGCCTCCTGGATTACTTTTTTCCAAAGTGTGCCATCTGCAGGATAATACCATTCAAAAAACTGAAACATTACCTCATTCATATCTGTTTATTAAGTTTTCTACTTAGAACTATTCTTAAACAAGTAATCTACTCAATAGGTTATTTTTGTCTACTGAGGCTAAAATGAGCCGGAATTAATATTGATAGCAAAAAATCTATGCGAAGAGATTAAATCGGAATCAGGATGATGCAGGGGCCTGTTGATATTTTACCATTGAATGTTTTAATAGTAATAGAATCTTCTGATTTTTGTTGGAATTTAATCAGAAATCCCTCCCGACAGGCATGTTTTTGATGGTGTTGGCATTTATTCCCCGTGTAGATTTTTTTTCTTAAACTAAATATTGGCCTTTCAGAATTATGCGTAAGTAATTCCACAAAAGTAATATGGACTAAAATTTTGGCTAAAGAGTACGTATAGTAGTAAAATTTCAAGATTTATCGAACCGTTTTTCATTTACTATTATGAGTATGAGCAATACGAAAGCAAGTCCAAAGAATTTGTGGGCAATTACCAGGAAATCATTTACAGCCTGGAATGCCGCAGACCCTTTCCGGCAAAGTGCCATTATAGCGTATTATGCTATTTTTTCTATCCCGTCTTTATTGGTTATTATTATTGCTCTGGCTGGTTTGGCATTTGGTAAAGAAGCGGTGAAGGGAGAAATTTCAAATCAGATCAGTTCAGCCATGGGTGCTGATACCGCCAGACAAATTGAAGAGATTATTGCCAAAGCAGGCGAACAGAAGAAATCTATATGGGCTACCATTATCGGTATTTTTACACTTATTTTTGGTGCAATGGGGGTGTTTCTACAACTGCAAACCTCTCTTAACCAAATATGGGAAGTAAAAGTAAAGCCCGAACTGAAAGGAAAAGAAAAATGGTTGAAACTAATAAAAGACCGCCTTTTTTCTTTTGGTTTAATTGTCTCTATTGGTTTTTTGTTACTTGTCTCTTTGGTATTAACTACAGCCTTAGCTGCTTTTAGTGGCTGGATAAAGACGCATCTGCCAGATTTCATGCTATTTCTATTTCAAGCCATCAATTTCATTATCTCTTTTGTGGTTATTTCAGTTCTATTTGCGCTAATGTATAAAATCTTACCTGATGCCCGAATCAAGTGGAAAGATGTCTGGATTGGGGCAATGGTTACAACCTTACTTTTCATATTGGGCAAATTTGGTTTAGGTATCTATTTTGGCAAGGCCGAGCCGGGCTC
>CBIHRH010000778.1:0-2681 GCA_966212365.1 uncultured Emticicia sp.
GTCCGTAGCTTATCTAATGGTCGTAGTTTTATTTCTTTGCCACGGGCTTGAATTACCCCATTTTCGTCAATCATATAATCAATCGCATTCATCACAAAGTCTTTATTACCAAACACGTGCTGGGTAGTTTTATCAAAACCCAATGGCAATGGGTTACCCGTTTTAGGACTCAAATCATTCACAATCAAATCACCATCCGAGCAAACCAACATTTTGGTAGGCACACTCTCAGCCTTGAATGATTTATACTGCGGGTCAGATGGTAACAAACGATTTTTATATAAAGACTCAAACTTACCTTCCAACAAATAGGCTACAGTTTTTACCCCTCCATTATATTCATCCTGCTTGGTTTCGGTGTGAGCTTCATTATAGGTAACCAATGCCGGAGCATTCAGTACCTTTGTATAAGGCGTTGTCATCAACAAAGGTATCTTATTTACGCCTGATGCCTGTACTGTATCAATTGAAGCTACGTATCTACAGAAAATCAAATCAAGGTTATTTGTAATCAGGCTTTTGCCGAAATTATTGATGATTGGGAAGTACCGATAAGGTATCGGCTGGATATTCGGCCTGTCACCCATATTACCCACTACCATCGGAATAGCTGCCGAACTTGCCCCATCTTTTACAATATTACTATTGATTCTGACACCATATTTGAAAAACAAATCAGTTAGATTTAACTCTAAAGGTTGGGCAAATGTGCCTTCTAAACTTACCGAATCTACTTTCAGGCCATCTACAAAAAACAAAGCTCTACCCCCATTCATTATATACTGATCAATTTTGTATTTGGTACTATCATCAACGGGACGTGTAGGCTTAGGTAAAATCAATGCATCGAGCCCTTGAAAAGTAGGTGATAATTTAGCATCAATCATATACAGTTCGTATCGTTCCTGCAAAGAAGTAATGAGGTCAGCAAAGTTGAGAGGTTTCAGATTGGTAAACTCGTATAATAATCCGATTTTCTTTTTCTCTTTCAAAGTCAGCTTCCGAATGGCAGTTGCCAACTCATATTCTACATTCTCATACGATTGATTCAATTTTTCCTGTGCGGTTCTCCCCTCTGTTCCTTTCAACAATTGCACTGGCACTTCCTTGCCCTCATAACTCACAGAAGCATAGGGGAAAACAATATTCTCTACCTGACGACCACCCTTAGTATCTATTACTCTCGATGGTTGCATTCCTTTTTTCATCAATTGCGCATAAAAATCTTCTCGTTTTTTGGTATCATTCTCGGCGCTTGGGTCAATAGACCTGAACTCAATCTTTGATCCTCCGTATACCTGAAACTCGTCTAAGGTTTCGTTGACAGCACGTTTCAATCTTTCAAATCCACCTGGCAATTCATCACCATCCAGATATACCTTTATCAATATCTCTTTATCCAGATTTTCTAATAGACTTTTGGTAGCATCAGAGATAGAATAGCGTTTTTCTTCGGTGAGGTCTAAGCGAAAGAATACAAAAGAGGCCAGTACATTTAGCAAGACAATTCCGCCAACAATAGCGAGGATTTTTATAAATTTACTTTTCATTAAGATATTCAGGAGAACGCGTTCTGTTTATTTTGCCAAAAATAAGATATTCATTCATCTAATTCCACATTAAATATGAAAACAGTCAATTATTGGGTTGAAAAATACCATATGCAGGCACATCCCGAAGGTGGATACTTCGCCGAAACGTATCGTTCAGCCGAAACCATTCCGCATGATGCTCTTCCTAAACGTTTTGACGGAGAAAGAAATTTTAGCACAGGCATTTATTTTTTACTCGAAAGCCATCAGTTTTCAGCCTTACATCGCATTCAGTCTGACGAAATGTGGCACTTCTACTATGGCACACCGCTCAACGTTTATTACATCGACAATCAGGGCTTTGTACAGACCATTAAATTGGGTGATAACCCCGAAAACGGAGAAGTTTTTCAGGCGGTAGTACCAGCGGGTGTATGGTTTGGTAGCAAACCTGCTCAACCGGATGGTTATTCGTTAGTTGGATGCACTGTAGCTCCGGGCTTTAGCTTTGCAGATTTTGAAATGGCTAGTAAAGAAAAACTGATGCAAGAGTACCCCGAACACAAAGAGATTATCAATATCCTGACTACTCAATAAAAAAATGTGCAGGTTTCTTAAACGATTTGCCTGATTATTTACCTTTGTACTGATATTTGTATTACGTAATCATTAATTTATTAGAAATGTTACAACGCCCCCAATCACTTTTACTGCTTCTTACTTCTATCTGTATGATTTTGTATATGGCCACCCCAATCTGGCATAAGGTAGGTGTAGGAGAAGAAGCCATTTTGAATCCTTATTATCTGGCACACATGAAAGGCTCTTTAGCAGCTCTGAACAAACCAGTTTATTACCTGGCGGTTTTAGCCGTATTATCTGCTGGTGTGTCAATTTTTACTATTTTCCAATATAAAAACCGTGTCCGTCAGATGCTCTTTGTAGCGCTTAACTCTTTAATCGGAGCTGCGCTATTGGGAACCACCGTTTATCATATTCAGTTTGAAGCTACCAAGTTTTTTGCGCCAGACCAACAAGGAGAATTCGGTATTGGTTTCTGGGCAGCTTTTGCTGCGCTTGTATTCAACTGGATTGCGAATCGTTTGATTCGTAAGGATGAGAAAACCGTAAGAGACGCTGACAGAATGA
>CBIHRH010000779.1:0-2672 GCA_966212365.1 uncultured Emticicia sp.
CATCCAGAAGCTTTTGTGAAGATATATCTCCACGCTCTTCTTTTTTCACAAAGGCAACCGTTACTTTCGATTTATGCGGCGTAGCCGAACGATCCGGATTGAATGGGTCTCCGGCATTTTTACCGACGTTTGAAATAACCGAGTTAATAGCTACCTCTGCTTTGTTTCTCTTGATAACTCCAAATACTTTCTTTTCAATCACCTTAGTTACCGAGTCAGTTACTCTGGCATCAGTACCCACAGGCATTACGTTATATACATAGATATAGTCAGGATCACCACTTGGGAAGAAAATCACCTTAGGTTGTACGATACCTAACATCACAAATGTCAGAATCAACAAACCAAACATACCAATTACCGCAAATACCGGACGGTAGCCTGTGATAATCCATGAGATAAGATTTCTATAGCCATTTTTGAAACGTGGCAAGGCTTTATCCTGGAATGGTAGAATCACTTTTGGTGTCAAGATAAAATGATTAAACACAAATAGGATAGCTCCCAAGACGATTAAGTTACCAATACCCACATTGATTAAATAAGCTGGTAAGGCGATAATTGCCATGATAATCAACGGACGACGAATACCTTTAAAGCTAGTGTCTTCGTGTTGCTCATCTTCATGACGCTTCATGAATGAGATAGCAAATACAGGGTTTATCACATACGCTACAATCAATGAAGCAAATAATGTATAAATCAAGGTGATCGGTAAGAATTTCATGAACTCACCTACGATACCCGGCCAGAATAAAAGCGGGAAGAATGGTGCGATAGTCGTCAAAGTACCTGACAATACAGGCAGGAACACCTCTGATGCTGCCAGACTTACAGCTTCTTTAATACTCAGATTCTTAAACCTGTTAAATAAGCGGTGCGCGTTTTCTATAACCACAATGGCATCATCCACCACAATACCTAAACCTAATAAGAAGGCAAAAAGAACAATAGTATTTAAGGTAAAGCCTGAGAACCATAATGGGATAAAGGCAATCAATGCTGACAGAGGTACAGAAAGACCTACGAAAATGGCATCTCTGACACCCATAAAGAACATCAATACAATTACAACGAAGATGAAACCTAAAACTACCGTATTAATCAAGTCGGCAATTTCACTTTTCACACGTTCAGATGTATCAGCTGTGATTCTTGCTTCTAATCCTCTTGGGAAACGTTCTTTACGATATTTTTCCAATAATACCTCAATACGTTCTGATACATCAATTACACTCGCTCCGGCTCTTTTGATAACGTTCAGTGTTACAACGCGATTATTATCCAAACGGGCAAAATCCTGTTGCTCTTCGCTGCTATCTATTACTTCTGCTACATCACCCAATCTAACGGTTGCACCTGTTGAGCTACGGATTTGTACATCCTGAATCTGATATACATCTTTAAACTCGCCTTTTACACGAATTGTTCGACGAACATTATCTACATTCAGCTCACCACCAGAGATATTGATGTTTTCGCCTTGAATAGCCGATTGAATATCATAGAAAGTCAATCCGGTAGATTGCATCTTGTATAAATCCAGATTAATTTGGATTTCTCTTTTCAAGGTACCAACAATATCAACTTTCGTAATCTCTGGATACGACTCTATATCATCTTGTAGTTCTTCTGCATAATCTTTCAGTTTTTCTAATGGGAAATTACCCGCTAAGTTGATATTCATGATAGGAAACTCCGAAAAGTTTACGTCTTGCGCTGTTGGGCCGCTATCAACTTTGGTTGGTAAATCTCTTCTGGCTTTATCAATGGCATCCCGCACCCTTTGCAAAGCTGCTTCAATCTGCACATCCGGGTTGAATTCAACCAGAATAACCGATACGTCCTGCAAAGCATTTGATTTGATACGTTTTACACCTGTGATAGTCTTTAACTGCTTCTCAATTGGTTTATTGATTACGTTCTCGATATCTGCAGGTGTTGTACCAAAGTAAATAGTCTGTACATAAATCTGCGGTACTTTAATATCAGGGAACTGCTCTTTGGGGAGATTGAAATATATTCCTAACCCTGCCAGAAATATCATCGTCGTAAAAATATAGACCGTGGTCTGGTTGTTTCCTAACCAACGAACCATATTGTAGATCATACCACTACCATGCGGAAGATCTTGTTCTTGTAATTCTTGAAATTTGTCTTTTTCCATAATCTTAAAACCTGGAAAGGCTTTTATGATTGTTTAAATATTTTGATATGAAGACACAGAAAAAGTATGGTTGTATAGAGTATCGTCAATGACTATCGTGAATTCAACACCATACCTTTTCTTTCTGGTTAGAAACTTACCGCCTGACCATCTACTAAATCCTGATAGCCCTGGGTAATTAACAAATCTCCCGCTTGTAATCCTGATACAATTTCAATATCGCCACCATAGGTAAGACCCGTAGTAATCTTACGGCTACGTGCTACTTTCTTTCCACCCTCCGTTACGGCGATATATACAATATTACCAGACTCATCTTGTTGAATAAGGTTTCTGTTAATAATAATAGCATTACCTTTCGACTGATCGTTTACGTTCATTACGGCAGTCATATTTGGTTTCAATTGAGGATCAATTTTCGGAACAGATGCTTCAATAGTAAATGTACGCGAAGCCGGATTAACTGTTTGGCTCACAAAAGTCAATCTGGCAGTAGTTTCTTTGC
>CBIHRH010000780.1:0-2644 GCA_966212365.1 uncultured Emticicia sp.
TTTGGCAATGATTTTAAAGATTTTATAAAAGTGCGTTGTGAGTCTGTTAATGGCAAAGTAAAGATATTTGTTGACGGCAAATTAGCTTATGAATTTTCACACAAAGGTGCTGTCAGTAAAATTATGGGTATTACCTACCGTTTTCAGGGGGCTGGCCTGGTGGATGAAGTAAAATTATCAAAAGGTGATGGTAAGGTTGTGTTTGAGGATGGGTTTACGCGATAAACAATTATCTAATCGATAATAATTTTTTGTAGAGGTATTTGCAATTCAATAATTGCTATTTTGAGATAAAATGCGTATATCGTCATTTTAAAATATTCATAGCCCCTTGAAGACGCAATGCATTGCGTCTCTGCGGAAAACAAATATCCCTGCGTTATTCAGAATCCATTAACAATTACTGTCATCAATAAGAATCACAAATGAAACACCTCTTTTTCTTCCTATCATTTCTCAGCATTATGGCACAAGCACAAAATAAACGTCCACGTGAATTAGGCATCAAAATAGGTGTTATGAAAACGGGACAAAACAATGCCATTACTGATGTAGCAGGTGTAAAAGTGGGGCAAATGAGTCTGATTGAAGGGGAGAAAATCCGCACAGGGGTAACAGCCATTATCCCGCATGAAGGCAATCTGTTTCAGGAGAAAGTCCCTGCCGCTATATTCATTGCCAATGGTTTTGGTAAACTGGCGGGTATCAGTCAGGTGCAGGAATTAGGTAATATTGAAACACCTATTATCTTAACCAATACACTATCAGTTCCCACAGCTGCTGATGCGGTGATTGATTATACTTTAGCGCAAAAAGGTAATGAAAAAGTTCGCTCGGTAAATCCGGTTGTAGGCGAAACTAACGATAGCTATCTGAATGATATTACTGGCCGACACGTAAAGAAAGAAGATGTGCTAAGAGCTATAGAAATAGCTGTACCGGGCAAAGTAGAAGAAGGAAATGTAGGCGCAGGCACAGGTACGATATGTTTTGCCTGGAAAGGAGGCATCGGAACGGCATCCAGAGTACTTCCTTCTAAATCAGGTGGTTACACCGTAGGCGTGATTGTACAAACCAACTTTGGGGGAGTATTACAAGTAAACGGCGTACCTGTGGGAGAGGAGTTGAAACAGTATTTTCTGAACGACCAATTGAATGATCCTGCCGATGGTTCGTGCATGATAGTAGTAGCCACTGATGCCCCATTAACTTCTCGTAATTTAGAGAGGCTAGCCAAACGTGCCATTTTTGGCTTAGCTAAAACCGGAGGCATCGCCTCTAATGGTAGCGGCGATTATGTAATTGCCTTTTCCACTGCCAAACAATTGCGCGTACCTCATAGCAATCCTACTAAATTCTATGAAGCAACAGAACTTCGCAACGATGATGTGTCTCCGTTATTCTTAGCGGTCATTGAAGCTACAGAAGAAGCCATTATCAATTCATTGTTTGCTGCCCAAACTACCAAAGGGGCTAATGGCATCATTCAGGCATTGCCTGTTGATAAGGTATTGGAATTGAGCAAGAAGTATAATAAGCTAAAATAAATCCTCCTGTGTAGCACGCGTATACTCTTCTATAAAAGCGCGTGGCACACTTCTCGAACTTACTTTCTAATTCCACAATTCCTAACATTATCTCAATTAACATAAGAAATAGAAAGGCCACTCAGTGCTTAAACGTGACACACCCAATTGCAGACGAGTATAGGCGTGCCACGCAGATTTGACTGCTATTTATATTTTATCTACCTTTAAGTTCTATTCTATTTTAACCTATACAATGAATTTTCAAGGAAAAACAAAAGAAAACATTCAATACGATGCGATTGTTGTAGGCTCGGGTATTTCGGGCGGGTGGTCAGCAAAAGAGCTCTGCGAGAAAGGATTAAAAGTACTGCTATTGGAACGTGGACGCATGATTGAACACGTAACTGATTATATTACTGCCAATAAAGACCCCTGGGATTTCCCGCACCATGATTTACAAATGCCCAATGATTTGTTGAAAAACTATCAGGTGCAAAACCGCACAGGCTTTGCTATCATGGAATCTACACATCACCATTTTGTGAATGATTTGGAGAACCCTTATGTAGAAGAAAAACCTTTCGACTGGATTCGTGGCTACCATGTAGGAGGACGCTCATTAATGTGGGGACGTTATTCGTTCCGTTTTTCAGACCTTGACTTTGAGGCCAATGCTAAAGAGGGTATTGCTACCGACTGGCCTATCCGCTATAAAGACTTAGCGCCATGGTATGATTATGTAGAGAAATTTGCAGGCATCGCCGGAGACCGTGATGGACTCCCACACCTACCTGACGGACAGTTTCAGCCTGCCATGCCGGATAATTGTATAGAATCACATTTCAGAAATGTAGTTAATAGTAATTTTAAAGATCGAAAGGTTATATCTGCCCGTGCCGCACATTTGACTGCACCTACCGAAGAACAATTGGCGCTAGGGCGCGCCAGTTGTCAGTATCGTAATAGATGTATGAGAGGCTGTCCTTTCGGTGCCTATTTTAGTACACAATCGGCTACCCTGCCTGCTGCCCGACGAACCGGTAATCTTACCCTTAGACCTCATTCGATTGTTAATGCGATTATTTATGATGAGAAATCAGGCAAAGCAACAGGTG
>CBIHRH010000781.1:0-2635 GCA_966212365.1 uncultured Emticicia sp.
TTGGCAAAGCCATCATTAATTTTCAGGGAGTCAGCTTTAAACTGTCTGATATGGCCACAAAAATTGAAGCATCAGAACTCTTGACCCGAAAAGCGGGTTATCTCAAAGACACGGGTAAAAAGGTAACAAAACTTTCTGCAATGGCTAAATTATTTGCCTCAGAAACGGCAGTTGAAGTGGCCAATGAAGGCGTGCAGATACATGGTGGATATGGATACACTAAAGATTTCCCGGCTGAAAAATATTATAGAGACGCCAAACTTTGTACAATAGGAGAGGGGACCTCTGAAATTCAGAAAGTGGTAATTGCCAGAGAAATTACCAGAAAATAAATGTAGTAAGGGCTACAAATCAGAACCATGAAGATAATTGAGTGCCCGAGAGATGCTATTCAGGGGCTTCATCATTTTATTCCGACAGAAAAAAAGATTGCTTATATTAATCAATTATTGGCAAGTAGTCTTTTTGATACGATTGATTTCGGGAGCTTTGTTTCACCTAAAGCTATCCCGCAAATGGCCGATACAAAAGGTATACTCTACGGTGGCTACCTTTTTGAATCAAAGACAAAATTGTTAGCGATTATTGCCAATGAAAGAGGTGCTCTGGAAGCATCAGCTTATGATAGAATTGCTTATCTGGGTTATCCTTTTTCAGTCTCAGAAACCTTTCAACTAAGAAATACCAATGCAACTATAGCCGAATCTTTAGAAAGAGTAAAGGCAATTCAGGAGATTTGCGCCAAAACTAATAAGGAATTGGTGCTCTATATTTCAATGGGTTTTGGCAATCCGTATGGTGATGTATGGAACGCTGAAATAGTCTTGGAATGGGTAGAGAAATTGAAACAATTGGGCATAAAAATATTTTCACTTTCTGATACCGTTGGGGTTGCCACACCAGAAAGTATCAGATACTTATTTGAAAATCTCATCTCTAAACATCCAGACTTGGAGTTTGGCGCCCATCTGCATACAACGCCTGATACCTGGAAAGAAAAAATTGAAAGCGCCTATAAGGCAGGATGCAGAAGATTCGATGGTGCGATATTAGGCTATGGTGGTTGCCCTATGGCTGCTGATGAATTAGTAGGAAATATGCCGACAGAAAATTTGCTTTCGTTTATCGGGAATACTGATTATGAAAAGATTGATTCTTTAAAAATAGCCTTTCAAAACCTTATAAGTTGATGTATTTTACTGAAAATGATATTACTTCTTTTCCATCTATTGAGTTAAAACTGATAAAAACGGAGATTAGAAAAAATCTCTTTATTATCACACTCAACAGATCAGAGAAACGGAATGCTTTTACGCCAACAATGGTTCATGAGATTGCTTTTGCTTTGCAATATGCCAATAGCCAGAGCAATGTCTGGTGTGTGCTATTAGAGGCAGAAGGACCTGTTTTCTGTGCCGGAATGGATTTAAACGTTTTTCAGAACCCAGAGCTGGATATTTTAAATGATGGTTTTCCGAATCCCAACAAAGAAATTACTCTGGGTGATGCTTTCAAGAGTTTATCTAAGCCATGTATTGCTAAGGTAAAAGGAGATGTGCTGGCCGGTGGGTTCTTATTAATAGGAGGTTGTACATTTGTTGTGGCAGTTGAAGAAGCTAATTTTAGTCTGCCGGAAGTAAAAAGAGGTATTTTTCCATTGCAGGTAATGGCAACATTACTTAAAATAATGCCTCAGAGAAAAGTTCTGGAAATGTGCATTCTGGGTAAAAAATACACAGCCAAAGAAGCTTTTGATTTAGGGCTGGTAACGCATCTTTCAACGAGCGAAACTATAGAAGCAGATATAGATAATCTCGTAGAAACTATTTTAGGTGGTTCTCCTTTTGCTATAAAAAAAGGGTTAGAGGCTTACCAGAATCTATCAGATATTCCGGAAAACGAACAACATCCATACCTGATTAGTTTATTACAAGAGATTCGTGGTTCATCTGATGCACAGGAAGGTATACAAGCTTTTAAAGAAAAAAGAGCGCCGATTTGGCATAATCAATAAAGAATCGTTCTATTTAATTAATTATGAGGAATATTTTTTGAAAGAAAGTATTTCAAATCCTACCTTTGGGCGGCATTCCGCTTTCCACAAATTTGCAGTCCGGAATTTTAATGTTATTTTTGCCGAAAATTAAGAGTGATGCTTATGAATCGTAACGAGCTTGATAAAATCATTGATAATTTAGATACAGTTTTTAGGGGAGATGCCTGGCATGGGCCATCGGTAATGGAATTTATCAATTCGATGCCGTTAGATGTGGTTGATGTAAGAAAAGAATATTCGAAGTACACTATCTGCCAGATAACCTATCATCTTGGAATCTGGAGGAAGTTTGCAATAGAAAAACTCAATGGTAATATTAAGTTCGATTTGGTCACCGACGAAGACAACTACGGAACTGAAGAAGATATCACTAAAACAAACTGGCCTAATTTGGTAGAGCAACTGAAAACCAATCAGGAGGCACTTTTAAATAAACTAGAAGAATTTGACGATGACTTGCTGGTTAAATTAGTGCCAGGTCAAGATTATGACTATTATAAATTATTAACCGGATTAATTCAGCACGATACCTACCATTTAGGTATGATTTGGGTTTTATGGGAATAATACGACTTATTT
>CBIHRH010000782.1:0-2630 GCA_966212365.1 uncultured Emticicia sp.
GTATTTTGCACCAAATATTATCGCAACGGCGCACCGTTTGGAATTTTCCTCACCCTCTAAGTCTCCCTCTCCCTAGGGAGAGGGAGACTTAGAGGGTGAGGAAAATTCCAAACGGTGCGCCGTTGCGATAATATTTGGTGCAAAATACTTTTGAGACGGCCTCATCTATTATCGTTCCGTTGCAGGTAACCTTTTGAGGGTTCAGAATAATCTATTTACTAATAAACCCTTCCTCAACCATCTTGTCATATACAATTTTGGCTACTTCCATAGCTATTTTGTCAACACCGCTCGGATTAGTTGTTTCTGTGAGTCCTGTCCAGATGATTCGGTCTTCTTTTATTGAATAAATGTTCACTTCAACCCGATAAGTCTTGGTTGAATAATATCTATCCGGCGTAGAAGAAAGTATCCAGCTTCTGCGGTAAAACCCACCGAAAGAACGATAATAGATAGGATAAGACGAAATTGTCCCTGGCACATAATCAATATCCTTATCCACGTCTACTAATCTCATCGTAATAGCGCCATCAAAATTATCTCCTCTGATTTTATTGATTATTTGTCTTTCGTCCTGTTCAGTGATATTGGTGGTATATTCATCCAGATAATTATATGATACTACACCTCTGTCTTGCAGATACTTTTTCATTTCATCTTCAGCCTTACGGCGGCTTGTCTCATTCCTAACCATAGCTACTATCAAAATCTTATTTAAATGATTACTGGTAAGGGTTCTATCCGGTTCTCTCCAACTGCTGGCGAGTCGGGTAGAATTACAAGACATGAGAAAAATGGCACAAAGGCCGACAAGAAACAATGCTGTCTTTTTCATGGCTATTATTATTTATATAAGTGCAAGCTCCTAAAATGCCTGATACTTAGCTATTAAGAGAATCTTATTATTAAATTTTTATTATCTTTTGTAAAAACATCAGACCATCGGGAAATGAGGAAATTCTTTCACTGCCTCTTTGCTAAAATGAGATTATCTGCCAACCTGTGTATTTTTCTCTATGCTATTAAGGGTAATCATGAATCTATGATGAATGGCATATTTTTTTTGCCTTTTTCAGAAAAATTAAAAAATCAGGACCATGAAAAATTCAAGCAGAAGCATCTGGGATATTTTCTCGAAAGAAGAAAATGAAAATTTAAAAGAGCTATTTGTAGATAGCCTGAAAGACATTTATTGGGCCGAACAACATCTGACAGAAGCCTTACCTAAAATGGCAGAAGCAGCTACTTCGGAAGAATTAAGAATGGCTTTTGAAACGCACTTAACCGAAACAGAAGGTCATGTAACGAAAGTGGAACAGGTGTTCGAATTGATTGGCGAAGAAGCAGAAGCAAAGCATTGTCCGGCGATGGAAGGTTTGGTGGAAGAAGGGGAAGAAATTATAGATACTACAAAGGAAGGTACATTTGTGCGCGACTGCGGTCTGATTATGGCTGCACAAAAGGTAGAACATTATGAAATAGGTTCGTATGGAAGTCTGAGAACTGTTGCGCGTTTATTGGGATATCATGAAGCAGCTGATATCTTACAAACGATACTGGATGAAGAAGGCGCGGCTGACCAGAAATTAACAGCCCTGGCCGAAGCCACCATTAATGAGGAGGCGGCTCAGGAATAACAAGGCACAATTTGATTGGATAGTATAATTTTTGCTTATAAAAACGCTCTATGAATCAATTAGTTCATAGGGCGTTTTTCTTTGAGGATGTTCTGGTATGCCTGATTCTAAAATAGGTTTATCATTTTGTCAAACAAAGCTTCAGCCCCAGCCCCACCAGAACTGTACCACAAACAGCATCAATCGGTCTCCGTAAGGTTTGATAAAAGCCTCTGATTTTAGGTGAATCAAAGAGAAATGCAAGACCTAAATGCCATCCTCCCGATAATAATACGACTAATAGCAGAGTAATACCCCAGAACCATAGAGGCATCTGCGGAGGAATTAATGTAGCAAATATACTGGTCCAGAACACCCCCGCTTTGGGGTTGGTCAGGCTGGTAAACAGACCCGTGCGGAAAGCATTCGCCGGATTTTTTATGATTGAATTTTCATGGATTGATTCTGTTTTTTTGCTGACTACCCCTCTCAGGATTTTCAGACCAAACCAAATGAGGTAAATTGCTCCTGCCAGCCGAAGCCCATTATATAGCCAGCCAATACCAGCCAGAATGGATGCTATGCCAATGAAGGCTAACGATGCCCAGATAATTGACCCCAACGTGAATCCTAAAGCTGCCTGCACACCTGCCTGACGCTTACCATTGGTAGAAAGCTGAATAATCAAAAAGAAATTAGGCCCGGGACTCATTAAGACCAGTAGGTAAACCCCTGCGAGTGTTGCCAGAATGTTCGGGTAGTTCATGATAGAAGAAAATATTTGTTTCTATGAATAGGATAAAACAATTCTAAAAACTTATAAATATAACAAAAAAAGCTCATTTTTTATCATATTTTGTGATAATATTTCGGAGAATTTAAAAGCAAAAAGAGCCGTGGTTTTACTCTCCTCGGCTCTAAAAATAATACATTTATCACTTAATTTGAAGGCGTATTATACAATTCAACATTAGCAATCAAAGGCCTTGCTAATGTGCCCTGAATAGCCACACG
>CBIHRH010000783.1:0-2628 GCA_966212365.1 uncultured Emticicia sp.
GGATGGGGTTTTTACAAAATATTATTTTGCTTGAAAAACTTTTGAGACGCCCTCTATTGATTGATTCAATTATTTCTTGAATCTAATAAATGTACTCTTGTTTTCAGATTACGAAGTAACAGCAAAATCCGGTTTATTTTTGAATATTTATTTAAAAATCTTGGACATTTTTCATAAAATAGGCTGGCATAGCTAAAGACTGCTTGTTATCCATCCAAAATATTGATACTTTTGTCGAAAAAATGAAGATTTCTTCATCATTTTATTGTTAATTAATCAGGCAACGAGCAATCTCCGTTCCTTCATTTCCTCCTTACCATAATGGCGAAAGATATTTTTGATAAAACAATTAGCGATTTAGGTCATATCGGCACACAGGCAAAACTGCTTAACTCTCACCACTACTATTCATTTCCAAGACTAACAGGCGAATTGGGGCCTCATATGGAATTTAACGGCAAACCTGTGTTAAACTGGTCGTTGAATAACTATTTAGGTTTAGCCAATCACCCGGAAGTACGTCAGGCAGATACGGAAGCTACCGAACAATATGGCTTGGCCTACCCGATGGGAGCCAGAATGATGACAGGTAATACCGAATTGCACGAGGCGTTTGAAAAAGAACTGGCGGCATATGTAGGTAAAAAAGATTCTTTCTTGTTGAACTATGGTTATCAGGGGGTTATGTCGGTAATTGAATGCATTGTTGACCGCCGTGATGTAATTGTGTATGATGCTGAAAGCCATGCCTGTCTGATAGATGGTATCCGTTTGCACAAAGCCAAAGGAGGCGAATATTACAAGTATGTGCATAATGATATGGATAGCCTTGAAAAAAACCTGATCAGAGCTACCAAACTGGCAGAAGAAAGAGGCGGTGGAATACTGGTGATTACCGAGGGTGTATTTGGTATGTCGGGCAAGGTTGGTAGTCTGGATAAGATTGTTGAATTAAAGAAAAAATATAGCTTCCGTCTATTGGTAGATGATGCGCATGGTTTCGGGACTATGGGTGCAACCGGTGCCGGTGTTCCTGAACACTTCGGTGTGCAGGATGAAGTAGATTTACACTTCTGCACATTTGCGAAATCAATGGCAGCTATCGGTGCATTTATCGCCGCTGACCCTGAGGTTGTCATGTTCCTGAAATACAATATGCGTTCTCAAACCTATGCAAAGGCATTACCGATGCCGTTTGTATTAGGGGGTATGAAACGCCTGGAGTTAATCAAAAATCACCCTGAATACAGAGAAAACCTTTGGACAATTGTTCGTGCTTTACAGGATGGTTTCCGCAAGCGTGGTTTCGATATTGGTGATACTACATCGCCTGTTACGCCGGTATTATTACATGGTAATTATGACCTGCCGACAGTCACGAATCTGATTCGTGATCTGAGAGAAAATATGGGTATTTTCTGCTCGGTTATTATCTATCCGGTGGTGCCAAAAGGCGTAATTATGTTACGTATTATCCCTACGGCCTCTCATACCTTAGAGGATGTAGAATACACAATGGATTGCTTTGAAAAAGTACAGGCTAAGTTGCAGGCTGGCGAATACGCTCCGTTAACATTAGCATAGATATATAGAAGGAAAAAGCCATTTTAAGGCCCTTCAGACAACATTTAGTAGATGTACACGTTAAAAAGTCAGGCAAATACCTGACTTTTTGCATTTTTTTTCAAAAAAGGGCATTTTTAGATGGTATTTTTTGTAGAAAAATTTGTAATTTTTGCCAATATGTCTAACTTGCAATTAGTTTATTTCGTATTTAAGTAGATAATTTCATTCATTAACCAAATCCGTTACAATTACTATGAACAAGTACAAAGAACTCAGTGACCTTGTTGCTTCATTAGCAGGAGATTTTGACAAATTCTATGACAAAGGCAACAAAGCTGCTGGCACAAGAGTTAGAGCCGGAATGGCTCAGTTAGCTCAATGGGCTAAAGCAACTAGAGCCGAAGTACAAGCCATAAAAAATGGCGAATAAAACCGCTTTTGTCTAAAGATTTGTATAGAGAGATAAGCTTAGAAACAGAGCTTATCTCTCTATATTTTTTCAGGATGCATCAAAGTCGCTAAACCTCTGATAGTACGGCGGGAAGTCCCCTTGATAAATACCTCTCCGGTTATCTCCGCTACATGTTTTTCACGGTCAATAGTCATTACCGTAAATACCACTTCGTAATCAGTATCTACAAACATCGGGAAAAGATATTCAGTCTCCTGCTTCATATATACCGAACCCTCACCAGGAAACTCCATACCCAGAATACGTGTAAAAACACTACTGCTCAGATGCCCGTGAATAATGGGACGTTTGAAACGGGTTTTAGCGGCATATTCAGGGTCTAAATGTAAGGGGTTTTTATCTCCGGTTACCTCGGCAAATTTCTGCACATCTTCCTGCGAAAAGCGGAATTCGTATTTGTAGGTATCTCCAATTTCTAAAGGCATAAGAATGGGGTTTATAGGAAATGATGTGCAAATATAGGAATTAATGTAGTATTATTTTTATTGGATGAAATGGGCTGCCTTTTTGCTTAGTGGCTGAAGATGGCCATCGCCGCGGCCTTCGACTCCGCTCACATATCTTTGAAGTTCATTGAAATTATTGGTAAA
>CBIHRH010000784.1:0-2603 GCA_966212365.1 uncultured Emticicia sp.
TTCGCCCAATTCACCAGTAGCTGTAATATGCCCGTAGTGGTTTTTTACAGTTTTTTTGCACAAAACCAGACCTGCGCATGTACATTAGTCCAAAGGTATTTTTGTATAGTTTCTCCTCAAAACTCACTTTCCATATAGCATCCTTATCTTATGCCCTGTAACTGACACATAAGATTGTTATACATATCTCACAAGAACAATTATCGAAACTGACAATGGCCAAAGAAAGTATATGGATGTTTGTTTTATATATGATTACCTATGTAGCAAGCACATAGTTACTTAACAGATTGATTGAAAAGCCACTCTTGAAATTGGGAGATAAGGTTTTGAAAGCAGAACTGCAAAAGGAACTGCTGGTTAAGGCATGATTTTCTCAATGTTTCGTTCGATGATGGCCTTATCAGTAGCTGAATGAGCTAATTTTAAGGCAGTCTGGAAATGTTTTATAGCTTTGGCATTATCAACGCCTGTATAGAGATTGCCTAGTAGGGAATAGTAGAAATGATTATCGGATAAGGCTAATTTTTCTGCCTCTGTAATGGCTTCTTCTTTACCGTTGGCCTTGGCAAGCGCATAGGTTCTATTAAGTGCGGCAATAGGAGAATACTCTATCTGTAATAACTGATTGTATAATTGCAAGATACCTTCCCATTTCTGGTTGGTATCTTCTTTTTGTGTATGCCAATAGGCAATACCGGCCTCTAAATGATATTTAGACAGATAATTACTTTTAGAGGCCTGTTCCAGAAAATATTCTCCTTTGATGATAAGCTCCTGATTCCAGAGATTAGTGTCCTGATCTTCATACAAAATAACCTCACCCTTGTCGTTCAGTCTTGCTTCAAAGCGTGAGGCATGAAAACACATGAGCGACATCAGGGCATTGACAGTAGGCTTGTTGGTATCAGCATTTTCAATAAGCAGATAAGTTAACCGCATGGCTTCAGCACAAAGGTCTTTGCGTAGAACCGTATTTTGAGAGGTAGAATAATATCCTTCGCTGAACAGGAGATAGAGGGTAGTGAGTACTGTATCCAGTCGCTCATCTATCTCTATGGGTGTGGGTTGTTCAATCTTTATCCTTTCGGCCTTTAGTTTTTCTTTGGCGCGGTTAAGACGTTTATAAATTACTTCTTTGTTGGTCAGGAATGCATCAGCAATGTCCTGAATACCAAAACCACAAAGGAGATTGAGGGCTAAGGCAATTTGTGATTCAGTAGAAATACAAGGATTACAAACCGTAAAAATCATAGCCAACTGACTATCATTAATGCTCTTGTTTGATAAATCAATCTCGATTTCTTCGGCCTCATTCGCACCATACTTAATTTCAATGGCTAATTTCTGGGTAAAAACAGCATTATGTTTGAGGTGGTTTTTGGTTTTATTTTTAGCTACCGTATATAACCAGGCGGTCGGGTTGTCGGGTATGCCTTTCTGGCTCCACAATTCGGTGGCTGATAGAAAAGTATCGCTGACAATATCTTCGGCAGTTTCGATATGCTCAATGCCAAATAAATAACAAAGCACAGCAACGATTTTCCGATACTCGGTTCTGAATAGGTGTGGTATTAGTTCTTTTTCTTTCATGGTTATGATGGTTTTTCCTCACCCCAACCCCTCTCCCCAGGGAGAGGGGTTGGGGTGAGGAATCACTTAACAATCCTCCTCACCTCCACATTAGCATTCCACGGTGCTTTAAGGGCAGGGCAACCTTTTGCTATTTCTACGGCTTCATCAGAATCTGCTGCACGCACAATGATAAACCCTCCGATAGCCTCTTTGATTTCGGCATAAGGGCCATTAATCACTACATTGTTGGGTTTCACTACCTTGCCTTCCGGATGTAATCTGTTCCCCGAACTCACCAGTTTATTCTGGGCGGCTATACCTCCCAACCAATCCTGCCAGGGTTTGATTGATGCCTGCATATCAGCAGGGGAAGGCTGATTCTCTTTCGTTTCCGAGTCTCTTCTGAATATCAATAAGAATTCGTCCATAGCTATAGCATTAATTAAATTGTCCGACCTGATAGGTGCCCACGTGTGCACCAAATGCAATATTAATACGATTGTAGCTATTAATTGCTATCACGGCAATGGTTAAATCCATCAATTCAGTTTCTGAAAACTGGGCTGCGGCCTGCTCATAAATTTCATCAGGCACCAGACTGCTTTTAATTACGGTTAATGCTTCTGCATAAGCCAATGCGGCACGTTCACGTTCGGTATAGAAAGGGGCTTCTCTCCAGGCATCCAACACAAGTAAACGTTGAATACTTTCGCCTACTGTCAATAAATCCTTAGAGTGCATATCCAGACAAAAAGCGCAGCCATTGATTTGTGATACACGGTAGTAAATCAGATGTAATAAAGGTTTTTCGATGCCGCATTTTGATAAATGTTTACCAAAGCCATACAAAGCACTTAATCCTTGTTGTTGTTGAATGTTGATTCTAGGTTCCATTGTTCTTTAAGTTTTACGTTTTAAAGCCTAATGACAACCGGGATTCATGATTTGGACAAATGAGCGGAAAAATTTTTAAAAAATTTGTAAAAATGTATTTCGGTAGGGGTTCAAAATTTTGAACCCCTACATTG
>CBIHRH010000785.1:0-2596 GCA_966212365.1 uncultured Emticicia sp.
ATTGCCAAAAGCCATCAGTTTGATTTCTGATGGCTTTTTTATTGTCGCTTACTAAAGGTTTCGTCAAAAGATTATTTGTCGAATAATGTTCCGTTAGTTTGAATCCGTACTTTAAACTCAAAGCAAAATATACAAATCTAAGTTCTGTGTCATTACCTTCTTGATGCAGCACGTCCTCCACCTCCACCAAGCCCAAGAATCCCTATTATAAAACCTAACCAATAAAAGAAACCAGTATTGTTTTCTGCATATAAACCGTAGTCATTTGTAAATAATTTACTAATGAGTGCAAATGGGAAAACAAGTCCATGAATAATTCCATAAAAGAAACCATGTTGATGAGCAGTGTACCCTTTGGGAGCGCAAGATGAAACCAGGATTATTACTAAGATGGCTAATAATGATAATATAATTTTTGATTTCTTCATCTTATTAAGGAGTTATGGTTGAACTTACTTTAATCTATATAACTATGAAACTGGAGTCAATGGTTATTTAAATTGATTAATTTTTTTGAAGAAAGCAAAGACCAAATAATTACGATATGTCTTTTACTAAATAGTCGATTTTATATAAAATTATTTCAGGATACGACACACAACAAGAAAAAAGCCCTCAAAGAGGGCCTTTTTTCTGGAAAAACTATGATGAAACAATTCTACTTTAAAATTTTCATTTGTTTTCAAATATAATGCTTTCTTTTCTGAAATTATTGCGCTATCCACAATTTTGTTGTATTCAGATTCGTTCCGCCTGCCGCTGCTTTGAAATTGTCAGCATTGTAAGTGATTTCATCATCAGGATACACAAAACGGCTGTAGTTAGCAAAGTTTCCTGTATAATACTGCGTATTTGAAGTCGACATTGGCGTTTTGTTACCAGTTCTTCTTTTCAAAGTCCAGGCATCAAATGGTTGTCTGAATTGGTCAATCCATAATTGCGCATAAATCTGGTTCAATGCTGTAGTAGCATCAGCCGAATAAGCTACTGTTGGGTTTGTCAACAAAGTATTCAATTCAGCAGCAGTAGCCGTTGCAGAAGCTGGTTTACCTACTGCCCATACCGGAGAGCTAACCGCAATACCTTTCCACATATTTACTGATGCTTTGATACCCGCTTCGTATTCCGTCTTAGCAGTAGCTGCATTAGCCGTAACACCCATACCTCTGTTATAGATTTCAGCTTTGATAAAACGTACCTGTGCAGCTGTTAAGATTAACTCAGGAATAGAAGTCAGATCCTGCTCGAAATACAAGTTTACTGGTGAGTAAAGGTTGCTTGCACCTTTATCGCTCCATGCGGTGTAACGTTTTTTGTCATAAGGCAAGCCACCTTCTGTTGGTGTTACACCAGAGATAGGGTTTTGTGGATACGCTACCCATTCTCCTGCATTATTTGGCTCAAAGAAGATTTTGGCACGTGGGTCAAAAATGCCACTACCGTCTTTATTATCATTTGCCGACATCTGGTTCCATATAGTAGAACCCATTCTCAAATAACAGTTAGCCGAGAACGACCACTCACGCCATTGTAAAGAAAGATTCAAAGCCGCAGGCCAGATACCAACATTATCAGTATCAGCTAATAATGGTTTCGTTAAAGCTTCTGTGATATGCGTAGTTGCCAACGTTTTGTCTTTATCATAAATAGTTGAGGCTATATACAAACGAAGACTGTTCGCAAACTTAGTCCACATGGCTACATCGCCTTTGAAAAGCGTTTCGTAGTTACCTAACGAAACTTGTGAGGCATCAGCTTTCAGGTTATCAACTGCCCATTTCAAATTAGTAAGAATGTCAGTATAGATTTCCTGTTGCGTATTGTATTTGGCTTTGTATACACCTGTTCCTTTGCTTGCTGCCAACGCTGCATAACCGGCTTCTTTGTAAGGCATTGCACCAAAATAGTTGGTAGCTTTAAAGCTCTTATAAGCCATAATGGTTTTCAACATTGCAGATACATTAGTCATTGAAGCAGGATTATCGCTTTTCTCAATACGGTCTTCAATGATACGGGCATTTGCCAGTGTATAGTAGTAGTTTTCCCAAACTGCACCTTTGGCGTTATCGTAAGGGTAAGAACCTGACGTGATAGCCGCTTGTTGGGTAATAGGGTAAATCCAGGCATTCATTACTGATTGTTCTCCGGCTGTTAATGGCAATGAACTTACTACTGCATTGAACATTTCAGGAGTAGAGGCGCTACTAGGTTTATCCCAGGGCGCATTTATTTCTTCAAAATCCTTCTTACACGATACCGAAGTAACAAGTAAGGCAACGATAGCTATTTTTGATAAATGTTTCATGATTCTGTGTTTAATAGATTATAGCCTTGCTTTTAATGAGAAACCTAAATCACGTGTACCAGGGTATTGCGACCATTGGAAACCTTGTGCGTTACCAATACCGTTAATAGCCTCTGGGTTCATTCTGTCAGGCAAGGTTGTGAATAAATAAAACAGGTTACGACCAACAAACGATACATCTAATCCTTGTAAGAATCCGGTACGTTTTACGATAGCCGATGGCACAGAGTATGTAAGGTTTAACTCACGTAATTTAGCCCATGAGTTTTCGAAAACCAGGTTGCTTCTAGG
>CBIHRH010000786.1:0-2569 GCA_966212365.1 uncultured Emticicia sp.
AGCGATTAGATAAAAAGGATGAAACGCCAACCACTATTAAAGGTTGGATTGAGTTGGTAAGGTAATCTTCTAAAGAAAGTAGAAAAATAAGAATTATTTCATAGATTTGATACTCCCATGCATTCAATCGTGGGAGTATTTTCATAAATGCTTTAAATGTTGAAAATCTAAAGCTATGAAATTGGAACTCTACACCATCCTGCCCGAGCTCGTACCTTATGTAAAGGCTATCTGTTCGATGGAAAGCGATTCTACCTCAACAAATCTGATCTCTCCTATTAGAGTGCTACCCGATGCCTGTGTCGAATTGTTTGTCAATTTTAGCAATAGTCAGGATTCTTTATCTACAGTTACAGGCAAAAAAATATTTACTAATAGCCAGAGCTTTGTCATTTCCCGCATGAGCAACTTTATGGATGTGCAGATGAAAAGCAAAACAGGTTTTATTTCAATTTGCTTTTATCCGGGCACAGCCTATCTGTTTTTTCAATTGCCGATGAACGAAGTAGCAGATAGCCTTACTGACCTTCATTACTTATGGTCAACAGAGGCAAAGGCAATGGAAGAGGAAGTGGGAAATGCATTGAACAATGAGCAAAAGGTGGCTATTATTCAACAATATTTGCTCAAACAATTGAACAGAAACAAGTTCGATAAAGCAATAGACTATTGTATACAGCAAATCAATAAAAATAACAAACCATTTTCAGTTGCCGAATTAGCCAATAAAGTAGGAATGAGCCAACGGCACCTCAGCCGAAAATTCAATCATTGTATAGGGCTTTCTACAAAAGAGTTTATCCATATCAATCGCTTTATTGATTCCTTAGTGTTTCTGAAGAAATATCCTGCAATAAGTTTGACCGACATTGCTTACGAGAGCGGATATTACGACCAGGCACATTTCATTCACGATTATAAAACATTCGCCGGGCTCACACCAAGTGCTGTGTTAAGTGCCGGGAATCTTATAGTATGTTGATTCCAGAATGATTTTTTCTTGATTTTCTTTGGTTGTCCGTTTTTTACAATCTTCTTATTCTGAAATCCCCCAGTTTTGTAGAAAAAAACAATTTTTATGAGAAAAGTAATTTTAGGTCTGGCAGTTAGCCTTGATAGTTTCATTGAAGGCCCGAATGGTGAATATGACTGGTGTTTCACCGACCAGGATTATGGGCTGAATGAATTTTATAAAAACGTTGACTCAGTCTTTATTGGAAGAAAGAGCTATGAAATGTCGTATGGATTAGAAGACGGAGGAGATTTCGGGTTGCCGAAAATGAAAGAGTATGTTTTTTCTAATACCCTGAAACAGGTAAAAGAAGGGACAACAATCATTTCGGGTGATATTAAAGCCCAGGTAGAGAAAATAAAACAGGAAGAAGGAAAAGACATCTGGCTTTTTGGTGGGGGAAGTCTCACGGCATCTTTAATGAACCTGGGATTGGTAGACGAACTCTGGCTATCAGTTCACCCTATTTTATTGGGAGAAGGAAAATCACTCTTCCAGGGATTAAAAGACCGTACACATCTGAAATTGATAGATACTAAAGTCTATGAAACAGGTTTGGTTTCTTTGAAGTATATATTAGCTTGAAAAAATACTTCTCCCTTTTACGAAAGGGAGAAGCAAATCTTATCAACAATTAATAATGTCTTTTGATAAAGATTTTTATTAAACTACTAAATCCATAGAAAAAGTTTAAATTTAAGGTGTATACAAAATAGAATTGCCTTATCTTTGTTCTACAAATACGGACGTACAACAACAATACATGATAAAAAGTAGAATCAAGCGCGGGCTTAGGGTGTCGCGCTATGTTATCTATAAAGAAACCTTAGTCGATTTTAAAGAACATTTCTGGTCGTTTACAGGGGCGTTTATAGGTATCGGTTTAATCGCTTTCTTTCAAAGCAAAATCCTTACACAATTTGAAAATATATTTCTGATAGGTTCTTTTGGTGCTTCAAGTGTACTAGTCTACGGAGCTATTCAAAGCCCATTGGCACAACCTCGTAATCTTATCGGCGGGCCGGTTATCTCAGCTTTTATCGGTGTCACTATTTATAAGCTATTGCCTGACGTAATCTGGATTACGGCTCCTTTGGCGGTTTCTCTTTCAATTGTCGTGATGCAGATTACCAAAACCTTACACCCACCTGGAGGCGCAACGGCACTCATTGCAGTAGCAGGCTCAGAAAAAATTAAGGCATTAGGTTTTCTATATGTCATTTCTCCGGTATTGACTGGTTCTCTCATTTTGTTGGTAGTAGCGCTTATTTTCAACAATATGACCTCACACAGAAAATACCCTACCAACCAATACTTTACCCGCTCATTAATAAGAAATCTGAGAAGGTACCCCAAAAGAACCAAACAAGCGGTTCACTAATAGATTTTATCGTTTGATTTAATTCTGTTTCCCATACTTTCTTCTACATCCCGGGCATACTGCATAGTTTATGCTTAGTATATCTGTACATCCCTACATTTAATCCCTTTTCAAATAATTAATCTATTTTTTTAATTAGCTTAGGGGAATTATCAATCCTGTTTGTCTTTTCAGAA
>CBIHRH010000787.1:0-2565 GCA_966212365.1 uncultured Emticicia sp.
GTGCCTATCAGCGCAACCATACCTGGAAGCATGCTTATATGGCCAATATCCTTTCCATGCCTGATAAATGGGAATATCCCTGGTTTGCTGCCTGGGATTTGGCCTTTCATACACTCACACTGGCACGCATCGACCCAGACTTTGCCAAGAGACAATTAGCCGTTATTCTTCGTGAGTACTATATGCACCCGAATGGGCAGTTACCTGCCTATGAGTGGAATTTCTCAGATGTAAATCCTCCGGTACATGCCTGGGCAACCTGGAAAGTGTATGAAATAGACAAAAAAAATAATGGTAAAGGTGACATTCTGTTTCTGGAGAAAGTTTTTCATAAACTCTTGATGAACTTTACCTGGTGGGTCAATCAGAAAGATGAAGAGGGGAATAATATCTTTGGTGGAGGCTTCCTGGGACTGGATAATATTGGTGTATTCGACCGCAATACCCAAATTCCGGGTGTGAAACTGGAACAGGCTGATGCTACAGGCTGGATGGCGATGTATACGCTCAATATGCTTCGTATTGCCTGTGAAATTTCGCTCGAAAGACCTGTTTATCAGGATATGGCCTCCAAGTTTTTTGAACACTTCCTGCATATTGCAGGGGCTATCAATAAACCCATCAAAGGGAATGATTTAGGCTTATGGGACGAAGGCGACCAATTTTATTATGATAAATTGCACGCCCCTAATGGGGAGACCATCTTTATGAAAATCCGTTCGTATGTTGGGCTTATTCCGCTATGTGCAGTTGAGGTATTGAACGAGGAAACCTTAGCCAAATTACCGGATTTTAAAAGACGATTGGAATGGGTATTAAATAACCGCCCCGACCTGGCATCATTGATCTCGCGATGGCATGAACCGGGTAAGGGTGAAACTCACTTGCTTTCCCTACTACGTGGGCACCGGATGAAAATGGTGGTAAAACGCATGTTCGATGAAGCTGAGTTCTTGTCAGATTTCGGATTACGCTCTTTATCCAAATGCCATGATGAAAACCCTTACAAGTTTAATATGCAGGGCGAAATTCTGAGCGTAAAATATACTCCTGCTGAATCGGATTTAAGTATTATGGGAGGAAACTCTAACTGGCGTGGGCCAATCTGGTTTCCAATCAACTACCTGATTATTGACGCCATGCTCAAATTTTACGAATATTATGGTGATGATTTTGAAATAGAATATCCTACCAATTCGGGCAACATTATGTCAATCAAAGAAGCTACTATGCTTGTGGCGCAACGATTGATAAATATTTTTGTAATGAATAAAGACAAAACTCGTCCGGCGATGACAGGCATTGAAAAGTTTGACAAAGACCCCTATTTCAAAGATTTATACCTTTTCTACGAGTATTTCAATGGCGACAATGGTGCAGGCTTAGGAGCTGCCCATCAATGCGGTTGGACAGGCTTGGTAGCTGATTTGATAGAGGCAGTAAGCGAGCATAGTCTTGTTAATGCTGAAGCAAATAAGAATCTGGTTTAGTGTTATTCTTGCCAAATATTATTTGGTTTTATTGGTCTTATTCTTTTGCCTCTCTTTTCAAAGTTGAGATGAGAGGCTTTTTTGTAGCTATTCCATAGTTGGTGATGGTTAGAGTGGAGTAAATCCCAAATTATATTTCGTTCATTTTTCTTTTAAGGTCGGTACTTTTGTATCTTTGTCTTATTATTTCAACAAACAAAACCATCCATGAAAAAAGTCTTAAAAGCATTAAATATAAAAGCCGTTAACAACGGAGTAAGTACTGGTATAGAAAGCTGGGCAGGTGGTGGAAAAGTATTAAGTTCTTACTCTCCGGTTGATGGCGCACTTATCGGAAAAGTTCGTCAGGCTACACATGACGATTATGAAAAAGTAATTTCTAAGGCAGAAGAAGCCTATAAAGTATGGCGTGAAGTACCTGCTCCAAAGCGTGGTGAAATTGTTCGTCAGATGGGTGAGGCGCTTCGTTCGAATAAAGATAATCTAGGAAGATTAGTAAGTTACGAGATGGGCAAAAGTCTGCAGGAAGGTTGGGGAGAAGTGCAGGAAATGATTGATATATGCGATTTTGCGGTAGGTTTATCTCGTCAGCTTTATGGGCTAAGTATGCATTCAGAACGTCTGCTGCATCGTATGTATGAGCAATGGCATCCGCTTGGTATTGTAGGTATTATTTCTGCCTTTAACTTCCCGGTTGCAGTCTGGTCATGGAACTCAATGTTAGCATGGGTGTGTGGAGATGTTTGTGTTTGGAAGCCTTCTGAAAAAACACCGCTTTCAGCCATTGCCTGTCAGAATATTATTCAGGAAGTATTACGTAATAATGATGTACCGGAAGGCATATCAGGATTAATTATAGGCGATAGAAAAGTAGGGGAGTGGTTATCGAACGACACTAGGGTACCTTTGGTTTCTGCTACCGGCTCTACCCGCATGGGCAAGGCAGTAGGCAAGGCAGTAGCCAGTCGCTTAGGCAGAAGTCGTTTAGAACGAGGAGGTAATAACGCGATCATAGTAACAGAAAATGCTGATTTTCAAATCGTTATACCTGCGGGAGTTTTTGGTTCTGTCGGTA
>CBIHRH010000788.1:0-2563 GCA_966212365.1 uncultured Emticicia sp.
TATTTATTCTTTTTTTTTTTTATATATATTTTATATCATTTCTTTTTTTTTTTATTTTTATAATTGTATGGGCCACCCCCCCCCCCCCACCACAATTGCCTATCTCTTCAAATATTACAAACCCTTCCCAGTAGAAGCCCAGTAAATACCACCATATAAATGATCAAGGAAAAGCGGATCACTGAAATTTTGTGGTACATGCCCCATAGCTGTATAAAAGGCTCTGCCACCATCATAATTGTGATACCATGAAATTGGGTGGAACCCCATGCCTTTCCCCTCATTGGTTCCCCACTTCACATTTGGATTATAGGTTTTTTCATCAATCGATATCAGGAAATGGAGATCTTTCGATACGGCCGGACTGAACTCATACCATTCGTCTGTCCATAGGAATTTAGCAGGGAGACGCTCCATACCCGGGAAATTCTTATCTTCTACTTTCAGATAGGCTGTCTGAATAGTCGGGTGGATTTTAAACATCATCCCTACCATTTTGGTATACCATTCCCAATCATATTCAGTATCACTGGCACTATGGATACCCACATAACCTTTGCCTGATTGAATGAATTTTTCGAATGCCGTTTGTTGCTCAGGGGTCAGAATATTTCCTGTAGTATTCAGAAAAATAACGGCTTCATAATTAGCCAGGTCTTTGTCGTTGAAAACCGAAGCATTTTCCTGCCAGTTCACTGAAAAGAATTGTCTCTCAGCCATAGCCTTGATAGCCGTAACCCCTTCATTGATTGATTCATGGTGGAAGCCATCCGTCTTGCTGAATAAAAGTACTCTGAATTGTTTTCTTTGGGCAAAAGAACTGGCAGAAAAGCAAAGTGCTAATACAAGCACCAGCAATGCTTTAGAAGTAAGTAGTAGTTTCATTGTTTAATAATTTAGGTAGAATGAATTTTTCGTGTCAAAAAAACACTTATTAATTTAACAAATGTATTATTTTGTCTCAAATCAACCAATAAAAGAGGGGAGATTAAAAACCATCTTTCGATAATTTTAATCTCCCCTCGATTAATTGTATATGCTATATCTGATTAAGTGCTTAGTTCAGGAATTCGTAGATACCTGCTACCCCTTGTCCACCACCTACACAGGCAGTTACCATACCATATTTTTTATTCTGGCGACGAAGCTCATTCAGCACTTGAACCGATAATCTACCTCCGGTTGAACCTAGGGCATGACCTAAGGCAATAGCTCCACCATTAGGATTAATTTTGCTGGCATCTAACCCTAATTCTTTGATAACTGCTAATGATTGAGCTGCAAAGGCTTCATTTAATTCAATTACATCGATATCATCCTGTTTCAAACCTGACTGCTTTAAAGCTATGGGAATAGCTGCCACAGGGCCAATGCCCATGATGCGCGGCTCAACCCCTGCCGAAGCATAGGCCATCATACGGGCTATGGGTTTCAATCCTAATTCATTCACCATTCTTTCCGACATTACAATTACAAAAGCTGCACCGTCAGACGTTTGAGAAGAGTTTCCGGCTGTTACGCTTCCCCCCATAGTAAATACAGGTTTTAGCTTCGCTAAAGCCTCTACACTTGTATCAGCACGTGGACCTTCGTCTTTCGTAACTGTATATTCTTTGGTTTTTTTCTTACCTGAATTTTCGTCGAAGAAAGTTTCCTGTACTTTTATCGGTACAATCTCTTCGTCAAACTTACCTGCAGCTTGTGCAGCTAAAGCTTTTTGGTGAGAGTTATAAGAAAACAAATCCTGCTCTTCTCGGCTGATATTGAATTGTTGCGCTACCTGCTCGGCAGTTAAGCCCATACCAATATAATAATCAGGGTGAGTAGAAGCCAGATTATAGTTCAAGGCCGTTTTCCAACCCATGGTTGGTACTAAAGACATAGACTCCGTACCACCTGCTACAATACAATCGGCCATTCCGGCATGGATTTTAGCGGCTGCCATGGCGATGGTTTCTACACCCGAACCACAATAGCGATTCACCGTTACACCCGGTACACTTTTGCCCAATGCCAATAATGAAATATAACGAGCCATCTGCATGCCTTGCTCTGCTTCCGGCACGGCATTTCCTACTATAACGTCTTCTACGCGAGCAGGGTCAAGGTTTGGCACGCTTGCCATCAGATGTTTGATAACTTCCGCTGCCAAATCATCAGGGCGGGTAAAGCGGAATACGCCTCTTGGTGCTTTGCCGACTGCACTACGGTAGCCGGCGACTATATATGCATTCATGTTTTGTCCTTTTTATCTAAGCTCTCAGTTTGTATACAAACAGGAGTAAATGTTTTTAGAATATAACAATATTAATTTCTTGGAGGTTTCCCGCCGCTCAATAAGCCTTGCATACGCTCCATCGTTTTCTTTTCACCTGTCAAAGAAAGGAAAGCTTCTCTTTCAAGGTCTAATAGATATTGCTCTGAAACATTCTGTGGATAACTTAAATCGCCACCACAAATTACGTAAGCTAGTTTATCTGCGATTTTAGCATCATGCTCAGTGATATATCGGCCCATCAACATACCTGTAATACCTGCTTTGAAAAGCGCAATTCCGGTCTTA
>CBIHRH010000789.1:0-2559 GCA_966212365.1 uncultured Emticicia sp.
GTAGAAGCTGTGCAAAACGGCAAAATTATGGTGGGGGTCAATAAATTCATTTCGCCAAAAGATTCACCTGGGCAGAGTCTTGTACAAGCAGAAACTGATAAACATTTCTTACCAAATAGAAGAATAGCGGCAATTTTTGAATGAAAATACTTCTAGCTCCTGATAAGTTTAAGGGCTCAATTGATGCCCCAAAGGTATGCCAGGCTATGACCGATGGCATAAAAATGGTATCAACTGAGATCGAAACTGTAAGTGTGCCACTGGCTGATGGCGGTGAAGGGACTTTAGATTTGCTCTTGTGGTATTCGGGTGGACAAAAGAAAACCATACAAGTGCATGACCCATTAGGCAGAATCATTGAATCACGATATGGCATTTCAGCTGATGGCAAGACTGCTTTTATTGAAATGGCTACAGCTTCCGGCCTAAGTTTATTAACAACCGAAGAACGGAATCCACTACTAACAAGTACGTTTGGCACAGGTGAATTGGTTAAGGCTGTAATAGAGGCTGGTGTTGAACAAATTATCCTAGGGATTGGTGGAAGTGCTACTACAGATGCCGGGATTGGTATGGCTAAGGCTTTAGGTTGGCAATTTCTTGATGTCCATGATAAAGAAGTAGAAGCTATTGGTGGTAATTTATCATTAATCAAGAAAATTATTCCCTCTCCTATTGTTTCTCAATTACCCAAAATTCAGGTAGCTTGTGATGTTACCAATCCTTTATATGGTGTGAATGGTGCGGCTTATGTATATAGTCCGCAAAAAGGGGCAGATACTATAGCAGTGGATATATTAGATAGAGGATTAGAAGATTTTGCAAAAATAACAGGCTTAGCGGAAGAAATTTTTAATAGCCCGGGATTTGGAGCGGCAGGTGGATTAGGTTTTGGTTGTGTGTTCTTTCTGAATGCTGAATTAAAAGAAGGTGTAAAACTCCTGATGGATTTCTGCGATTTTGATAAACATCTGACAAACGTCGATTTAATTATTACCGGTGAAGGAAAAATTGATAACCAGACCTTACAAGGCAAATTAATTAAAGGTATTACCAGTAAAGCGCAACAGATTCCTGTAGCAGCTATCTGCGGTACTTTAGATGCCAGCCCGCAACAAATGCAGGAAATGGGTATCGTATATGTGAGTTCTATCCTTAATAAACCTCAGACTTTAGAAGAGGCTTTACAATCAGGGTACGAGGGCGTGAAGAACGCTACTTATTATTTAGTGAATATGATTTATCATACTTCTGCGATTAAATCGTAATTTTGCACAAAAAACACCAAGCGCATGGAAGAGAACAATGACATGAAGAATACCAAGACCTGGCTTAAATTTACCCAGATTGGTCTGCAGATGATTCTGACCATTGGTTTGGGTACGTGGTTTGGCTATTGGCTCGATGAAAGAGCCGCCCATAAAACACCAGTCTGGACGCTTGTTTTATCTCTCACCTCCATTGGAGTCTCTTTATATAATGTAATAAGACAGCTACCTAAGCAGTAAATGGTTACTTAATTACATTTACAACAACAACTTATGTCAAAAACTCTTATACTTACAGGCGTACTCATAATTGTATTTTTTTTAGCTGACGCTATCGGGCTTGGTCATCTCCTACACCAACAAAAATGGGTAATTCTGAGCTTTTTTGTAGCGTATTCTTTCCTCTTTAATCGAATCATAGAATTAAGTTTTAAAGAAAAACGTAAAAACTTTATCCCTTTTTATCTGGCTACAGTGGCTTTACGTCTTGTTTTGAGTATTATCTTCATTGGTATCGAATTATACAAGGGTTTGGAGCAGCAGGAATTGTTTGTAGCGAACTTTTTTGTATTATATTTATTTTATACAATCTTTGAGATTTGGAATTTAAATAGTAACTTGCGCCAAAATTCAGAAAAGTGATTATCCTGAAACGTCGGTTGACCGAATAAATCAAAAATTATGTTGCGTTTACTTACAAATAAATTCTTATTAATAGCCTCATTATCAATCTTTTCTCTAACTTTTTCATTCGCACAAGAAGGGCATGAAGGCCATCATGAAGCTAAAGAAGGAGCTGCACACGAAGAAGAAGCATTTAACATCGGAGAAATGATTATGCACCACATTTCTGATTCTCATGAATGGGAATTTTCTCACGGTGCCACTATCCCGCTTCCGGTTATCCTTTATACTAAAGAATATGGTGTAGAAGTATTCTCTTCTGCCAGATTCAAAGAAGGAAACAACGTTTATAACGGATACATCAACTTACACGAACACATTCACAGATTAAATCCTGACGGTACACTAGATGAAAACATCCATGTATGGGATTTTTCCATTACCAAAAATGTAGCTTCATTGATACTAAGCGCCATCATTCTGATTGTCCTGATGTCTACTGTAGCTAAAAGTTTTAATACTAATAGAGGCAAAGCACCAAAAGGTGTTCAGGCATTTATTGAGCCGGTTATCTTCTTTATCAGAGACGAAGTAGTAAAACCAAATATTGGACCAAGATATGCTAAATATCTGCCTTATTTATTGACTTTGTTTTTCTTTATCCTGA
>CBIHRH010000790.1:0-2555 GCA_966212365.1 uncultured Emticicia sp.
AAAAACCTGAATCTACCCAATTGAACAGCAGTTGAAGCATAGAAATTATTAGAAAACTGATTTTTAAGGCTGCTGTTCCAATTATATGCGGCGCTCATAAATCGTTCATCCAGAATATAAGCAGGTGTTGAAAGTTGGATAAATCCTGCATTTAAGCGTGGGCCTATATATTCGGCTTTCAGTTTATAATTCAGATTAGTACCGATTTCAAACTCAGCATAAGCCCGTTTTAAGCTATCAGGGAAATAATAATTGGCCCATGCACCTGCCAGTACTTCATTCTGGAATTTCAATCTGAAATCATTGCCGAAATTGGAGGTCAGATTGTACAAGCGATGGCGCAGGTGGAGCCTATAAGCAAACCCTCTGTAAATGCCTTTAATACCAAACTTATTTTCTATTAAACGATACCTTAAAGCCAATGAGAGTGTATCCGGCACCTGACTTAATTGCGTTGGATTTTTAGGCATCTGAATACCATAATAATTTACTCCATCAGCCGTAGTATCGGCCTTAAAAGTATTATCATAGTAATAATCGATACGTCTCTGATAATCTAATATATGATATACCTGAAAACCGTTCGATAGTTGATATTGCTGATAAATATGAAATTCGTGACGCCAGTCTTTTGAAGAGGCGTCAGTAATTCTTGGCAAGAAATTCTTATAATTGCTCAAATCACTTGTTTCGACAAACTTCAGACTATCATTTAATGGTTTTATACCTCCCTGGTCTACAGGCGTATGATTGAAATGGTTGTAAGTACCTAAAATGGTATATTTCCCGTCTTTTGATTCATAGTTGGTTGATGTGAGCAAAGCCCAGCTATCCACCAGCCGTTCTTCACGGGTTTGTGGCGCACCATATTGTTTTGCTGCCGTCAGCCTACGCACATCAAAAGTTACGTTCCAGCGGGGTCGTATATTCTGCGAATGTGTGAAATCCAAATACAACATTCCCCCACCTGACTGAGCATAATACATATTGGTATACGGCGATTTGGTATTGTAATACTTGGTTCTTGAAGCATCGAAGGCATAAAAACCATAAGTAGTAAAACCCAGTTGTTTGCTCACCTCTTCGTTTGGCTGAAAAAACAAAGGTTTCACAGCTGTGCCTATCAGGCCTAAATCCTGATAGAGCCAGCCGCTTTTGAGATTTCTATCAAACAGATGAAAACCATCAATAGTAGAATCGGGATTATAATAGGTTTTGCGGTTATTCAGAATATCGTTTTCGAGAATATAACGGGTAGTCTTTAGTCCGTAAACTTGCTTGGTAGAATCGTCAAGGATTTGGGCGTGGCATAAACCGTAAAAGTAGCTCAATAAAAGTGTAAAGAATATTTTTTTTATGCTCATGTTCCGCCAATTACTGTAAAAACGTTGCAATTTACGGCAAATCTTCGGATTTTAGTCAAGCCAACTCTTAATAGTTCTTAAAAAGTATGGTTTGTTAATATAGCCAAACTTTAAGCTGATAAAAAGCGTTAATTATTATAGTGATTGATGGATTGTTAAAGATTTTATTTAATATATCATTCCTACGGGATATTAAAAGCTAAATAAGAGCAGCTTTTTCTACCAATATACCGTCCCGATAGGACTCAAAATATTGAAAAAATTAAAATACAACGGTTCTTAAAATCCCGAGGGATGATATATCGGCGGCCGCCGCTGCAGTAGCTAATCTCATAATGAGACTACTCCCAAAGTCCCGTAGGGACGATATATTCATGTCCTTATTATGTCCTTTTGGCAAAGCTAAATAATTCCTCTTATGCTTGGTTTTCGTTTTTCAGAATTTAAGCCCGAAATGAAGGGCAAGACCCAATTTGAGCAATTGCTCAATATTTTTCAACAATTATTGCTGATTACAGCCGGAGATGTAGGTCAGGCATTGAGTTATATGAGCGACCTTGACCGTCAGTATCAACTTACTGATGATAACTACGGCATGGCTGATTTTATTGAAGATTTAAAAAAACAGGGCTATATAACCGAAGAAAATCAGGAGGGCCAGCAATACCGCATCACAGCCAAAAGTGAACAGAGTATCAGAAAACAATCGCTGGAAGAAATCTTTGGTAAGTTGAAACGCACTAAATCGAGCGGTAGCCATCATACGCCATATACCGGGGTTGGTGATGAATTAAGCAGTGATGTAAGGGCCTTTCAGTTTGGTGACTCCCTCGAACAGATTTCGATGACGGAATCATTGAAAAATGCCCAGATTAATAGCGGTATTGATGATTTTATGCTATTGGAGAGTGATTTGGAAGTAGTTGACCGGGAATCAAAGATACAGACTTCTACGGTATTGATGATTGATATTTCTCACTCCATGATTCTTTATGGAGAAGACCGCATTACACCTGCTAAAAAAGTAGCTCTAGCACTGGCAGAATTAATCCGCACAAAATATCCGAAAGATACCCTTGATATACTGGTATTTGGTAATGATGCCTGGCAGATTCAACTGAAAGATATTCCTTATCTGGAAGTTGGGCCCTATCATACCAACACCGTTGCCGGATTAGAACTGGCAATGGA
>CBIHRH010000791.1:0-2553 GCA_966212365.1 uncultured Emticicia sp.
GTAAACCTATTTCAGGACAAGACAAAGTAAATATTATATAACCCTTCTTTAATAGTCTGATTTTATCAGAAAATTATGCGAAAACTTTGAAAACATAAGCTTAAGTCGGAAATTTATTAGATAACAGTTTTTCTAATGAAGGAAGAGAAAATGAAGCTCAAGATAGTTTTAAGCGGTATATTTAAACATTATGAACAAGCCTGCAATTACTGCTTGAGAAGGCGACCGAAGAGACTCTTATCAGGTTTTGGGAATCTGTCAGAATCACAAAAGGTTACCCATGGTGGGAACCTTTTTGAAATCGGGTAGAGATGTTTTTCAATTACCAACCACTAAATTGGAACCGGAAAAGGTAGTCAATACGGTGGGCACCTTTTTGAATTAAGGTAATAATGGTTTTCAAGTATCAGCCACTAAAGCAGAACCTAAAAGGTGACCAATACGGTGGGCACCTTTTTTAAAATAGGGCATAGAAGGTTTTCAGAAAATCAGAATAGGGAACCAAAAAAAAGGTTACCGATACAGTGGGAACCTTTTTGAATGAAGATGGTTATGCCATTTTATATTAGTTAAATTTGAATACTTAAATAAGTTCTTTGTAAGAATGGCGGAACAAACAAAAAGCAAAGTTTTAATAGATTTACAATATTTACCCTGTACTCGTTTCTTCTCGACATTACTACAATTTGATGAAATTGTACTGGAAAGCCATGAGCATTATGTAAAACAAAGCTACCGGAACAGGTGCTATATTCTAGGTGCAAATAAAGTAGAAATGCTGATAGTGCCTGTTGTTGATGGCAATAAAAAGATTCTGGTAAAGGATATCCAGATAGATTATCAGCAAAAATGGCCCGAAATTCATTGGCGAACAATCAAAGCTGCCTACGGGAAATCGCCGTTTTTTGAATTTTTCGGCGATTATTTTCAACAGGCGTTGCAAAAGAAACCACAGTTTTTGTGGGATATGAATTATGAGTTACTGACAATTTGTCTGAAATTATTGCAGATAGACAAGACAATTAGTCTGACAGAAACTTATGAAAAAGAGCCGGAAAGTGGCGTTTTTGATGCCAGAGGGCTAATAAACCCTAAAAAAGACTCAGAAACAATCATTCATTATCAGCCAATAGCATATCAACAAAACTTTGGCAGTGAATTTGTGCCTAACCTTAGCATAATAGACTTGCTTTTTTGTAGGGGAAATCAATCTTTAGGAATTCTAAAGAAATCTTTTATAAAATGAACAGAGTTTGTTAATAAATCGTTATATTGCAAATGCAAGTGTTTTGCTTAAACTACTCATTGAAGCAACCAAAGCAATAGAACCATTGTAAAATTTTGAAATAATGGGAAATTGGATAAGCGAAATGATTAATCATTTTTCCCCTTACAATCTACTTAAATTAAATGGAGCCTAAATTTTCACAAAAAGTTAAAGACATCATCACCCTTGCCCGTGAAGAAGCACTTAGGCTTGGTCATGATTACATCGGAACCGAACACTTGATTCTGGGGATGATTCGCGACGGAGAAGGTATTGCTTTAAATCTTTTGAAAGGGGCTGGTGTATCGCTTGAGGAGTTGAGAATTACAATTGAACAAGCCACTAAAGGAACTGCTACCAATAATATCAAAAATTTGGCAAACATTCCGTTAACACGCCAATCTGAAAAAGTTTTAAAGATTACGCATTTGGAGGCTAAAATCTTCAAATCGCAATTAATAGGCACCGAGCATCTTCTGTTAGCTATTTTGCGCGACGGAGATAATCTTGGTGGACAGATTTTACAAAAATTCCACTTGAATTACGAACAAACCAAAGAGATGCTTGATTATCAATTGACCGGTCAGAAACCGGTAATGGAGCGTCCTGAAACTGATGATGATGACGAAAGAATTTTCGGTAGTGGTTCGGGTGGATATCAACAAAGAAATGACCCGAAAAACCCTGAAAAATCTAAAACACCAGTATTAGATAATTTTGGACGTGACTTGACGAAACTGGCCGAAGTAGGCAAATTAGACCCGATTGTTGGACGTGAGAAAGAAATTGAGCGTGTTGCCCAGATTCTATCAAGACGTAAGAAAAATAACCCGATACTAATTGGTGAACCCGGCGTTGGTAAAACTGCCATTGCGGAAGGCTTAGCTTTGCGCATCGTTCAGAAAAAAGTGTCTCGTATTTTATTTGGTAAAAGAGTTGTTACCCTCGATTTAGCATCGTTGGTGGCAGGTACTAAATACCGCGGACAGTTTGAAGAACGTATGAAGGCTGTAATGAATGAGTTGGAGAAATCACCAGACGTAATTTTGTTCATTGATGAGATTCATACTATCGTTGGTGCAGGTGGTGCAAGCGGCTCATTAGACGCTTCTAATATGTTCAAACCTGCCTTAGCCCGTGGCGATATCCAATGTATTGGTGCCACAACCCTGGATGAATATCGCCAGTATATAGAAAAAGATGGAGCTTTGGCTCGTCGTTTCCAGATGGTAATGGTGGAAGCCACTTCTATTGAAGAAACCATCGAAATTCTGAACAATATTAAA
>CBIHRH010000792.1:0-2536 GCA_966212365.1 uncultured Emticicia sp.
ATGGATTTCCGACCGGTCATGCTACTGCCAACTGGACAATTCCTTGCGGCAGATTGGCGAAATTAGAAGTGAGTCAGGAGAAAACTGTTCTGACATTTCAGGAAATAATCGGTTAAATTAGTTAACTTGTATCATATAACCTTAAACTCGAAACCCATGGAAATACTGTCTGAAATTCTGATTGGCGTAGTAGCCCTTGAGCATATCTATATTTTATACCTCGAAATGTTTGCCTGGACAACCAGAGGCCCGAAGGTATTTAAAACATTTCCGGCAGAATTATTCCCTAAAACAGTTTCTTTAGCTGCCAATCAAGGTTTATATAATGGGTTTCTGTCAGCGGGGCTTATATGGTCTTTACTGATTAATGATGCAGTTTGGAGTAAAAATGTGGCCTATTTTTTCTTAGGCTGTGTAATAGTTGCAGGTATTTACGGCGCTATGACGGCAAGTAGAAGAATCTTTGTAGTACAGGCTGTGCCGGCCATTCTTGCATTGCTGGTAACCTTATTTGCGTAATTTGAATAGTGGAACATTGTGTTAGCCTTTGTGTACTTGGGGGCAAAAAACGCATACAATAAATTCACATAACGAAAATTTTCTCCAGCTAAAATTTATAATCTTTGGCAAAATACCTTACGTATATTTTTCTATATTTGCATAACAGTATGCTTGCATACTTTATTGGAGGATGAGTATGACAAGATTTTATGTTAGAAGAGAAAATAAGAGAATCAATTGTTTTTTTATCTGATGATTTATAGAAACTCCAGGACTCTTTCTATATCATTGGCAGTTCTGCTCTGGTCATAGCAGGTGTTCCATTAGATAAAGCAGATGATATTGATTTGCTGACTTCTTATCGAGACGCTAACCTTCTGAAAAAGCTTTGGCAAGGCAATAAAGTAGGAGAGTACTCACCCAAAGATTCGGATAAATTTCGTTCTAATTTCGGTCGGTTTCAGAGGGATAGCGTTTTGATAGAGGTGATGGGTGATTTGGAGGTATTTGAGAACCAGGCGTGGCAAAAATTACGGATATACGAGTATTTTGAGATAAGCATCAATCAATTGTCTATCAGGATACCTACGCTTAAAGAACAGGAACGAATATTCCGGCTTTTTGGGCGACCAAAAGACTTAGTAAAAGCAGAAATCATTACAAAGCATATAATTCAACCCTAAAAATGGAAATTAATTACAAAATTGAAAACAATGTGGCGATTATCAGTTGGAACATGACTACCTCGCCCATGAATGTATTGAATGATATTTCTATTCCAGAATTTGAATCACATCTACAGAATGCCTATGCCGACCCGGAAGTAAAAGGTATTGTGATTACCTCTGAAAAAAACGAGTTCATAGCAGGGGCTGATGTGAAAATGCTTTTGAAAAACAACGATAAAGACCCTTCTGAAACCTATAAATTTTCTCTTGATTTTAATAATATTTTCCGTAGACTCGAAACCTGTGGTAAGCCAGTAGTGGCAGCCATCAATGGCACTGCTCTAGGCGGTGGCTACGAAGTATGTCTTTCATGCCATTATCGGATTGCTTTAGATAATCCTAAAGCGCAAATCGGCTTGCCGGAAGTACAATTGGGCTTATTACCTGGCGGTGGTGGTACACAACGCCTGCCACGTATTATTGGTATGGAGCCCGCTTTGATGTTAATGGTTGAGGGCAAGCGTGTGAGTCCCAAAGAAGCATTGAGCTATGGCATGGTAAACGATTTGGCTACCACCAGAGAGGAACTCATGGAGAAAGCCACCAAGTGGGTATTAGCTAATCCGAATGCAATTCAGCCCTGGGATGAAATTGATAAAAAAACAGGAGCGATTAAAGCCCGTGAGAACTATAAAGTGCCGGGGGGCAATGTGCAATCTCCTACAGGTATGCGCACTTTTGCAGGTGGCACAGCCATGATTATGGATAAAACCAAAGGCAATTATCCTGCCCCGATTGAGATTTTGTCTTGTGTGTATGAAGGTTTGCAGGTGAATATGGATAGAGCAATTGCCGTAGAGGTAAGACACTTTGTGAAAGTAGCAACGTCAAAAGAAGCCAAAAACCTGATAGGAGTCATGTTTTTGGGTAAAAATGAAGCAGATAAAGGGGCTAGTCGTCCGAAGGATGTACCAAAAACTGAGGTGAAGAAATTAGGTATTTTAGGCGCTGGGTTTATGGGCTCTGGTATTGCTTATGTATCGGCGATGGCCGGTATTGAAGTGGTGCTGAAAGATGTGAGCGTAGAAGGCGCAGAGAAAGGCAAAGACTATTCAAGAGCCCTTGTACAAAAAGGTATTGAGAAGGGGAAAACGACAGGAGAGAAAGGCGAACAATTATTGAGTCTGATAAAGACAACTGATAAAGCAGAAGACTTGAAAGGTTGTGATTTGATTATTGAGGCTGTTTTTGAAAACCGTGAATTGAAAGCTACGGTTACCAAAGAAGCAGAACCAATGTTGGCTGAGGGGGGAGTATTTGGTTCAAATACCTCGACCCTTCCGATTTCTGGTTTAGCACACGCATCA
>CBIHRH010000793.1:0-2534 GCA_966212365.1 uncultured Emticicia sp.
ATTTTACAGTTGATAAACTGGGCAAAAGTATTGAGAATTATTTTGTTACGAAGGCGCTACAGTTATACCTGGAGGGACTTAGTTTCAGAGAGATTGAGCGACTTTTGGGCATCAGCCATGTTTCGGTTATGAACTGGGTAAAGAAATATCATATTATCATACCCGGCCGAAAAAATAATTATAGACCCACCACTTTGATTCTTACCTATGCCGAATTAATTGAGTTTTATGCCAACAGAGAAAACCTGCGTGGTATAGGTGTCACAGTTACCGAGGTAGATGATAAGTTTATGCTTATCAAGTGGGAACGTAATAAGAAATAAAAAAGCAACCAACCATTAAAAATATCTGTCTATTCCCTAAAAACTATTAGTAAATGTCTGAAAAAAAACAAAGTTTAGGCTACATCATCGGCGCTTCGTCGGTGGGTACGCTTATTGAGTGGTATGATTTTTATATCTTCGGCAGCCTCGCCACAGTTCTAGCTTCTAAATTTTTCCCGACCGATAATCCTACAGCAGGTTTTTTAAATACCTTAGCCACATTTGCGGCAGGCTTTGTAGTAAGACCATTTGGTGCATTAGTCTTCGGCCGTTTAGGTGATTTAATCGGGCGGAAATATACTTTTATGGTTACACTCCTATTAATGGGAGGTGCTACTTTCGCCATAGGATTAATACCAAGTTATCAAACAATAGGTGCCTTAGCTCCTATTTTAGTTCTTTTATTGAGATTATTACAAGGTCTTGCCCTGGGTGGTGAATATGGTGGTGCCGCTACCTATGTAGCCGAACACTCACCAGTGCATAAACGAGGGTACTGGACATCGTGGATACAAACGACAGCGACAGTTGGGCTATTTGTTTCATTGGGGGTAATTATGATTACCCGCACCTCAATGACCAAAGAATCTTTTGATGACTGGGGCTGGCGTTTACCATTCCTGGTTTCTATTCTGATGGTATTCGTCTCGTTTCTTATCAGAAGAAATATGTCGGAGTCTCCCCTATTTGAAAAGGCAAAAAAGGAAGGGAAGATTTCGACAAATCCATTGAAAGAGTCATTTGGCAATCGTCTTAACTTCAAATTTGTATTGCTGGCCTTATTTGGTGCTACTATGGGGCAAGGAGTTGTGTGGTATACAGGCCAGTTTTATGCACAAAGCTTTTTGTTGAAGACCTGTAATATTGATGATGTGCAGGCTAATAGTGTAATGATGTGGGCTTTAATTATGGGCACACCTTTCTTTATCGTTTTTGGAGCTTTATCTGATAAAATTGGTCGGAAAGGCATTATGCTGGCAGGTATGTTACTGGCGGTATTACTTTATAGACCTATCTTCGATAAGATTTATCAGACAGTAAACCTGGCCAATAAGGTAGAAATTAATACTACAGATAAAACCACCGTACAGGTAGAACTAATAGCAAAAACTATAGCCGACTCGGTAGTTACTACTACCACTATGCACGATTATGAAGACGGCACCATTATGAAAGAAGTAGTGAAAACTATCAATCTGGCGGATAAATCTCTCATTGCCCCTAAGCCGGAAGTAAAAAAGACTATCACCATCAATAGTTCAGACAAATGGACATTAGTCTGGCTGGTATTCTGTCTGATTATATTTGTAACAATGGCCTATGGCCCTATTGCTGCATTCTTAGTTGAGATGTTCCCGACTAAAATCAGGTATTCATCTATGTCTCTACCTTATCATATTGGTAATGGTGTCTTTGGGGGGCTTATGCCTGCCATTGCTACTTTTTTGGCTACACAGGCTAATGATATAAACACAAAGGCGAAAGCTACTGGAGAGGCTGTTGTATTCGATAAACCATATTTACAAGGTTTGTATTACCCAATTATTATAGCGGGCATCTGCTTTGTAATCGGGCTGATTTATATCAATGGCAAAGACAGAAATATTCACGACTAAACCTTAACCCCTACAACTATGAACGCAATCAGAAAAGCATTAGGTGCTCTTTGGATATTAATCGGTGTTTGTGCCGGAATATATCTTATTTATTTTCAGGCACTACCACTTTGGGAGAGCGGTGGTAACGACCTTGTACCTGCAATTATTTATACATTTATTCTTGCGCCAATTATTTCTTTAGGTATGTCGATTTTTGGATACTATGCGTTACAGGGTGAATATAGTACAAAGAATGGTGAAAAATTATGAAGAAATATTGGGTAACTAACCTGCGCGTATTAGCAACACTCACAGTTATTTTATTGCACGCAGCAGGGTTTGGCTCATTGCATGTCAAAAAACTCCCTTATACAGACTGGTGGATTTGCCATATTATTAATGTATTTGGCCGATTTGCTGTTCCCGTATTTGTGATGCTTTCAGGTTATTTACTCATTGGGAAGTACGAAGAATTAAGCAGTTTTCTTAAAAAACGTTTCAGCCGCATTTTTATTCCTTTTCTCATCTGGAGCCTAATCTATATCATCTGGTCTAATTTTAAGGGATTCGCTAATGAACGAACTCCCTGGACTTTGGGTGATTTTGTAAAGAA
>CBIHRH010000794.1:0-2526 GCA_966212365.1 uncultured Emticicia sp.
GTCTTCTTTTTTTTCGAAAAGATTGATTTTGGAAAAATCAGGTTTCATAGTCTGTTGGCTCAGATTTTATGATACAATCTAAGTATCAGCGAATAAAACGGTCCGCGGTCACCGTCTAAAATAACAACGGTATTTTTGCTCACCGCCGGACTTAAGCGGCCGCCGCGCGGTCCGGCTTATAAATACAAATTGTTCCTTTGTTTTCTTAGCCACCGACTTCAGTCGGTGAAACTTGCACGAATGTGGAATACATTTTTGTGGTAAATATCCTCTTTTTTAAAAAGAATGCAATAGGATTTGTCAAATTTACAAGGAGCAATAACAAAAAAAGTTTGCCCCTAAGAGAGACAAACTTTACTAAAAATAGAAGTAGATTTGTTTCAAAAGTTTCTCAATGATAAATAAGCTCCTTTGTTGTTCTTGTCGTTCTATTCACTTCTCCCAAAGGAACACTGTGCGATTGCTTGGGTAAATCTTTCAAACCTTTCGTTCCTCTTGCTTCCCAAGCGTCCAACCAATTGGTTATGGTTGCTCTGCTCACTTCAAAAATGTCCGACAGCGTGGTTACGTTGTACCCTTTAAAACTTAAAAGTATGGCTTTTGCCCTTTCACGTTCTCGGTAATTTCGGCTACGACGAGACACTTCTCTCAAAAACTCCACCTGGTCGGGAGTTATTTTTCTTACGTAACGCATACAGTTTGTGGTTAATGAAGTATTGCTTTTTTCATATAGTAAAGCCTGCCATACTCATATTTTTTCCTTTTTCACAAGCCTCAGCTAAGCGAGGCAGGCTTTATAAACATAAGACGTTTAAAACTTTTCGAACGCTGTGAAATTGTTAAAATTTCTTAAACGATTTTTTTAAGTAAATGGTGATTGTGCCTACGTGGCCCGGTGTTGAGTGATTATTCCTATTAAAATACGGCTAAAAGAGGGAGAAGGTTCCTAGGTAACCTTTCTTTGTTATTAGCTGTTAAGTAGGCTGAATACTGTCTTTTACTGTATTATTTTGTAGATTTGCTTTATCTCTGTCACTTCATATTTAAATTAAAAACAATGGAACAGCCGATAATTAATTTTTATAATGGCAACATTCAAATCAATAATTTACCATATTTATTTACCGATAATTCCATTGATGTTAGCGATATAAGTTATTTAAATGAGGATATACTTTTTGTCGAATACGGATGTAAAAGCTTAGATGTTGGTTATTATGGAGATAATAAATTGAAAGTTGTAATAATAGAAGAAGAAGACTGGGAAAATCCAATTTATATCAAAAAAATTAGTAAAAATAAGATTAGTAAATCTACTGTATTTCAAGAAATAAATAATGCTATTAATTATTTAATGAATAATCAATAGCATTGACTATTCCTGTGATGTAATTTTCTTCTTATGCTTGATACCCCAATCCGTCAAAGAGGAAATTATACCTCTTAACGACTCACTGTATTTAGTGGGCAGATATTCTACCACTACCGGTTTTTGGTCGGCATCAACTACTCTCCTTACCAGGCCGTTTATCTCCAGGTCTTTCAATTCACCCGATAACACTCTTGCTGAAATCCCTTTCAGTGTACGTTGCAAATCGTTGAAACGTGTATGCCCGCTCAACAGCGCAATCATTACCCGCAAAGTCCACTTTCCACCCACTACATATAAAGCATCCTCTGCTGCATCCAGATTTTTACCGCATTGCAGTTCAGTAAATGGCACTTTTTTACCTAATAATTCTCCCATTTTCGTGAAATACTAATAAAATTGTTACTACTAACCTTTTGTTTACTACTAACTTTTTATTAGCAAATATACATAAGTTTGTGGCATCAAAAAAAATATTCTTAAACCAAAGACAATAAGACTCATGAAAAAAATACTGCACATTATTTCAAGCCCGCAGGGCGAAGCGTCTGTCAGCAAAAAACTCGGAAACGCCATTATAGAAAAAATCATGGAAAAGTACCCCAACAGCATCGTGAAGGAGCGAAACCTGACAACAAGCCATTTCCCGCATTTAGACCAGTTGCAAATCGGTGCCTGGTTTACGCCTGCTGAAAATCGTTCAACTGAACAGGAGAAAGCTATTAAAATCTCGGAAGAAGCCATTGCAGAAATTCAGGAAGCAGATATCTACGTAATAGGTGCCCCTTTCTATAACTTCACCATCCCTTCCACCCTGAAAGCCTATTTAGACCATATTGCCAGGCCGGGAATTACTTTCAGATATAATGAATATGGAAGACCTGAAGGTTCTCTGAAAAACAAAAAAGCGTATGTGGCCACTTCATCCAGCGGTGTTTATTCGGAAGGCGAATTTCAATCATTTGATTTTGTGAGTCCTTATCTGAAGTTTTTACTAGGGTTTCTTGGTATCACAGACGTTACTTTTATTAGGGTAGAAGGTTTAAGAATTGAGGGTATTAAAGAAACAGCTTTTGCAAAAGGGATAGAAAGTATCGCGATTGATTGATGATTGTGATAGAAGCTAAGGTGTATGATGTTAAAATTCTAATGAAAAA
>CBIHRH010000795.1:0-2517 GCA_966212365.1 uncultured Emticicia sp.
AAAACCTTCACCATTTGCCAACGATCTCTTATCAACTATCTATACGCTTGACAATAATATGGCGATAATAGAAAAACAGGAGGGCAAACCTTTGCTATTAAATCTAACTACTAATCAACTGAAAGATTTAAGCAATAAGCCGGTTTGGACAGCTTCTATGAGTGGTAACCGAATCCCGACTTATCTGAAAGACAGGGAAGGGAGTCTCTGGATATGTCATTTTGATGGTCTATATCTTATTTCCAAATCAAAACAGGCAATACTTACTTATCCTAATATCAATAAGGCTATTAATAGTCTATCGTGGTCGGTTGCTCCGGCACTTACTTTTCAACGGATGAGTCCGGATAAAATCTTTGTGGGTACTTACGGTAATGGATGGTTTATGTCAGACCTCAGCAAAGATAATATGGAGCGGTTTTTCTTTGGAAGTAAGCAACACCCGGAGATTGCTGTAGGGGTTTCAACCCGACTTCATAATAAAGATACGCTATGGCTGGCTACTCAATATGGCTTATGGTGGCTTAAAATGAGTAACTTTCAGTTTGGGCGAATCAAGAATCTGACTAAACCTACGGCTTTGGATTCTTCCTTAGTGAATTATCAATATATAGATAGCAAAGGACTAATATGGATGGGTGTGGCTAATGGCAATGGTGCAATTATTTACGACCCTAAAACTAATCGGTTCAAACAATATTCGCAGAGAACAACACCTGCTTTCCCCTTGAGGATGGCTTATTGTATTACGGAAGATTATGAAGGGAATATGTGGATGGGTACGCCTTCGGGAGGAGGATTAGTCAAATGGGACAGAAAGAAAAATGTCTTTTCAACCATTAAAGTCGGAGAGAAAAAGGGCTTCGATAGTGATGCAATCAGTTTTATGAAGGCCGATAAAAAAGGGAATCTCTATTTAGCTACCCGCGTCGGATTACTCATTTATGATTTACATAAAGATTTATTCACGCTTTATGATAAGTTTGATGGTTTATTGAGCAATGATGTTGAGCATCTGCTACTTGATAAAAATGAAATCTTGTGGATAGGCACCCCACAAGGTCTGAACTACCTGAACTTGAAAACCAATGTGATTCAACACCTGACTACTGCCAATGGATTAGCCAATAACAATATCGGAGCAATCCTGCCTTTCAATTCTGCAGGTGATACCCTTTACATTGGTTCTGATAATTCTTTCTCCTTATTGGCATTGGATAATTTTAATATCAAGCGTAGTCCGCCCAAACCATTTATAACGGGTATCAAGGTTAATAATGTCGATGTTCCTTTCAATATCCATGAGCCGTTGACCATCAACTACCAACAAAATGATATAACCATTGAATACGTAGGGCTTAATTTCAATAATGGCAGCCAGAACCGTTACAAGTATATTCTTGAAGGAGCCGATAATACATGGAAAGACGCTCAGAATAATAAATATGCCAGTTATACTAATCTGCCCCATGGTAGCTACACATTTAAGGTAACTGCCATGAGCGACGGGCTCAACTGGAGCAGAGATGTTGCTTCAATGACTATCATCATCACCCCACCCTGGTGGAAAACAATTTGGTTCAGAGTTGGCTTTTTGTTAATTGTGAGCGGCACACTTTATTATTTATACAAGCGTCAGATTCAGGACATAGAAACAAGGGAAGCTGAAAAAACAGAGGTTCAGAAGCAAATCAATGAGTTGAAACTTACTGCCCTGCGCTCACAGTTGAATCCTCATTTCATTTTCAATGTACTCAATTCTATCCAGTCATTTATTCTGGAAAATAACCCCGTTGAAGCATCACGTTATCTATCCAAGTTCGCCAAATTGGTACGTCTCGTGCTAGATAATTCAGGAAGCCAGTTTGTTTCATTGCATAAAGAGGTGGAATTACTGACCTACTTCGTTCAGATGGAAAATCTGCGTTTCTCTAACTCTTTTCAATATACTATTGAAGTAGACGATGAAATTGAACCCACAGAAATACAGATTCCGAGTATGATGATTCAGCCACATGTAGAAAACGCCATCTGGCATGGGCTTATGACAGGCCGGCGGGAAGGCCATGAGGGTAAAATATGGATACGATTCAAAAAAGACACAGAAGAAACCCTTATCTGCGAAATTGAAGACAATGGCATAGGCCGAAAAGCGGCAGGTAGCATTCAGCAAGCCCATAAAGAACATGTTTCCAAGGGAACCTCTCTCATTAAAAACCGCCTCGAACTAATGAAACTCGAAGAAAACTATACGCTGAATATCCAAACCATAGATTTAGAAAATGAACAGGGAGAAGGTATCGGCACAAAGGTGGTGATGGTACTACCTGTGAAAGAGATGGATGGGTAACCCCACCGAGCGACGGCCGCCCTAGCCCTCCCCAACCGTGGGGAGGGAAATAAATCTTTTCTTATTCTTTGGGATAATAATCACAATATACATGAGTTTAAAGCTCCCTCCTCACTGTTGGGGAGGGTCGGGGTGGGGTAATCAATAAGTCCCTCTATACCGATGAT
>CBIHRH010000796.1:0-2516 GCA_966212365.1 uncultured Emticicia sp.
GCCTTTATAAAAGTCTGAAGTGCGTATATAAACGGCAATACTTTGAGGCTCAATGAGTTACATATCCGAAAGATAAAATTCTTTAAATTCTTCTTGACTGGTATTGTTTTTTTTCATAGGTTAGTTCTAAGATAGTTCTTTGAAAACCCGGATTCATGGATTTAGTTATGACAAAAACACAACTTAAATATCTGAATTTATGAATCTGGACAGTTAATATATTTTTTAACTTTAAATTAGTGAGTTATGAAAATTCATGTGCATGCAGTACATTTTGATGCTGACCCAAGATTGGTCGGTTTCATTCAAACCAAGTTAAATAAATTAGACACCTTTTATGACCGTGTAGTAAACGCCGAAGTATTTCTAAAATTAGGGAAAGGTGAAAAAAGTAAAGTTCATAAAAAGCACATCGAAGTTAAATTAAACGTTCCGGGCCAGACAATTTTTGTAGAAGAAAAAGGAGATACATTTGAAGAAGCTACAGACTTAGTATTGGAAGTATTAAAATCCCAGCTTAAAAAATTCAAAGACAAGAAAAATATAGTTGAGCATAAAAAACCTGAATTAGCAGCAGTAACAGAAGAATTGGTTGAAGATGAATATTAATCAGGTTTCTATATAAGCAAAGCGGCAGTCTCGAGAGGGGCTGCCGCTTTTTTTGTGGGCTTATGCTATACTTCCCTCGCCTCTAACAATTTCATCAAATCTAATTTAGCTCTTAAACTTTCTCTTTTAAACATGCTCATCATTGAGAAATAAGCATAGACTATCAAACCAGAGAAAAATAAGGTAATAATATCAAAAGGATGTGCGGAGAAATTTATTACCAGTTTATATATAACGAATATACAAAATACACATAAGCCTACTATCTGTGAAATTCTGGGCCTTACTTTAATCTGAATGACTGTCTTATTTAAGTCGTTCTCCATAGTACCGATAACAACAGGGGTAGTGGTTCTCAAATTATCGGTAATTCTTACTATTTTAAATTGATGATTGCTTATGATACCTTCGTAAGGCATGTTAGGTTTATCGGGTGCAAGTATTTTCAATCTGAAAATATTCTCCGGTTCCATGAAGCCTGCTAACCGGTCTTTTACCTCCCCTTCAGTTAATTTTGTTTCAAGGGTAATCTTTTCAAATGGTAATAATTTCATTTTATTTAGTCGCAGTTTATTCGTTGTTAAAAACTTCGATTTTCTAATTCAATATTAACGATAAAATTCATACATTAATCAACTCGGTATCTTTATTATTGATTATTAATTAACAAAAAATTAAATCCATACAATTTATTCCAACCAATATCAGTAGTTCAGAATCATTTTATTATCTTGCGTAAGATTTTTGTTTATTACTATTATTTATGAGAAGAAAAAAAGAGATGCCGCGTCTTGCGTGGTTTATCTTGCCTGCTGTAGTGGGTTTAATCCACTATTTTCGTCCTTCGAATAACTACGCCATTTACAAAGGTGTTTTCTATCACCTCATTGCCCAAACCAATCTCTATAGTCTTTACCCAAACGAATATTTCGATACCAATCATTACGGTCCATTTTTTGGTCTGATTATAATGCCTTTTGCTGTCCTCCCTGACTACATCGGCTTAGTTCTCTGGACAACCTTTCACGCTTTTGTACTTTATAAGGCATTCAAAACCCTCCCTCTCAAAGATGCCAACCTGTGGATAGTATTGATGATATGTATTGTCGATCTGAATACATCTTCGCATAATACACAGGTCAATCCGAGCATAGGTGCATTAATTATCTTATCATGGTATTTTGTGAAAGAAGAAAAAGATTTCTGGGCGCCTTTGTTTGTCATGATTGGCACTTTTGTGAAACTCTATGGCATTGTGGGTCTGGTTTTCTGGCTCTTTTCTAAGCATAAATTCAAATATATTTATTCATCCATATTCTGGGCGGCGGTACTTTTTGTATTGCCTATGATTATCAGCTCGCCAGCATTTGTCACACAATCTTATGTAGACTGGTACCATAGTCTGGTTGAGAAAAACCTTTCTAACCAGACCGGAAGCCAGGGCATTGGCAGCTATCAGGATGTGTCGCTAATGGGCCTTTTCAGACGTGTGGGTGGACTGAACCTTTCTAACCTGACTTTCATCTTTCCAGGCTTGCTTTTGCAACTGGCTCCTTTAGTGCGGGTTAATTATTACAATAATCTTGTTTTCCAATTACGTTATTTGGCTACTATCCTGATATTCGTAGTTATCTTCTCTTCTTCTTCTGAATCGTCTACCTATATCGTAGCGGTTTCAGGGGTAGCCATCTGGGTTATTACACAAGATTACCCCATTAAGCGATGGGTATGGGCACTGTTCGGTACAGTGCTTGTATTTACCTCGCTTTCAGCATCAGACCTTTTTCCTTCCCATATACGGCACCTATTCATAATCTATTCAATAAAGGCATTTCCTTGTTGTATTTTATGGTTTGCGTGCATTTACCAATTACTAACCGACAAACACTCCCTAACCGAAAAGAAAT
>CBIHRH010000797.1:0-2514 GCA_966212365.1 uncultured Emticicia sp.
GTTCGCTAAATTTGTCAGGAAAAAAAATCTTTGAGTTTTCAATGGCCTTTTTCTTCCTAAAATCTTTTTGAAACAATATGAAATTTGAATCAAGACCTTAGTATAATTTTGTGCAATTTATAGACTTCAATGTAATAATGCAAGAATTTTTTCAGAAGAGACTTCCTTGTACAATCTGCGGTGTAATCTTGGGTTCGCGTATACGTAAATTATTCAATTTATTCAGGTTCTTTATCCAATAATGTGTCAGTTCCGGGGCAAATGTATTATTCCCACAATGCACAAAAATATAAATATTTTTTAGGCCTATTTTTATCCATTCTGTTATCCGGCGGCACCATTCGTTTGTTCTGGTATAATCGGTGGGGTGCAATTCATTACCTACGAAACGTAGCATCAGGTCATTAGTGGTGAGCGTCATGTGCAATACATCTCTTCTGCCAGATACATCAGACATCACCGTCCCGACTCCTAGAGATTCAAGCATTGCACAGGTATCCTGCCATATACGTTTATCAGAAAACCATCGCTCATGACGAAACTCAACTGACACCGGAAAACCGACAGGTAATGATTTCAAATAGCTTTCCAGATTCTTTAATTTCTTAGGCTCAAAAGTGGGTGATAATTGCAGAAAAGTTCTGCCCAGATTATCTTCTAATTGCAAAACCCCATTACAAAATTCTTCGGTCAGGGCTTCAGCTCCAATCAACTGGCGGTCATGACTGATAGCCTGAGGAAATTTAGGACAAAACTTAAACCCCTTTATGGCTTCTTCCTTCCAACGGGTAACCATGGCTGGTGTAGGAATCTGATAATGTGTTACATTGAGTTCTATGGTATTAAACTGGCGGGTATAATAATGTAGAAAATCCTTCTCCTTAGCATTGTTTGGATAGATTTTACCTATCCAGTCTTTCAGAGCCCATATCGGAGGGCCAAGATAGGCTTCAACAGGAGTATCTCTATTTTTCGATGATAATATTTTTTCTGTGAGTGGATTATCAGGCGGAAGTGTAAAATCTACTCCCGAAACATCCGGTAATTTTCCAAAATCCATTGGTGTTAGCTGTTATAAGGCTTTCGCCTGAGTTATGTGTATTTATTATATGATTTTAATTCAACATATATATCCGGCACTCATGTTGCGACGAATACTGTGCAGTATCAAACAGCAAGCTAAGCGGGTGATTGAACGTCACCTCTTTTAAAACATTTTCATCTACCGAATTGTTCGCGTCAAGATTAGCGACGAATACATATTTCGCATGGTCTTGCAATGTCCAGACCATTAACTTCTGATTTTCATTTGGTGCTAATAACCAGCGCACTTCTCTTTCTTTAATTTCATCCCAGATATTTTCAGCCAATGCCCGCAATTGTTCGAACATGGCAAACTGCTCAAAGTTTTTACCCCAGTTAAATCCTCCATGTGTTACCTTATCCTGCTGATTATCATCCTGAATTTCAAAAACATAGAGTTTGGTATATTCCTCGTTAACTCCTCTTTCTACATGTAGATTACGGGTCTCAAAACCAAGGCTTATATAGCTTGGCATATCTGTCATAAACAAAGCCACCAAAAAACGCAGATGATTACCCGTCGGATAGAGAGCATCGAAACGAGGGTCGTCTTTATCGGCTGTTATTACTGTATAATTTGGAGCAAATTTTCTGGTTTTTAGCCAATGATGATATTGGCTGATTTTCTGCATATATTCTTCCGAACCCACTACCGTCGATTGCAAATCTCCTAGTGTAGAATCAGCCTCGATGGCTTCGAGATGGTCTAATTCATTGCCATAACCCATAGAATCAGGCTCAACTAAGAAAGTCTCGGCAAAAAAGCCAAAATAAGGGACTCCCTGCTTTTCCACGTATTTCTTGACAGCTCTCAGGGGGTCATAATATTCGTCTATCTCCTTAGGAACACCTTCTGAACGGGGCTGTACATGAGCCATATCACCTCGCATAAAGTCGAAATTGTAGGCTTTCTGACATTCATATACTTTCTGGCAGAAGTAATTCCAGACAGCTTTATTCGGGTTATTAAAATCTAACTTCCATTGGGCATTATCATCTTTTGAATGATAGAATTTATAACGCGCCAATGGCCCGAATACCCTTGACATGGCCTGTGGCTCATCAAATTCATAGGTATACCACCTATTACCGTTATCATCCAGAATAAACTCTTCGTTATTAATGTGCAGGCCCCGATAAGGTGGTGCCATTGTCATCGGAAGCGTTTCGTATCCCTGATAAACAATGTCCTGCATGAGCTCAACTCTGCGGCGTAAACGTCCGTGATAATCAGCTTTATGGCCGAATAAAATCTCTAAGCGTTGCTCATCAGTAAGAATCGGGATTTCTGGTGAAAAGAAGACATTTCTTGAATAAGATAAAGGTGAACCATTGGCCGTGCCATGACGGTGTAGATACAACCACACAATTTCCTCTATCTCACGGTATAGTGTTTCAGAATGGCTCATGATTCTGCCTCCCACCCGCTGT
>CBIHRH010000798.1:0-2513 GCA_966212365.1 uncultured Emticicia sp.
GCTTTGGCATAATAGAATGCTTTATCTTCTCCGGCAATTTCGAAGCCTTTCAGGTATCCGAATCTGTCTTTAACCGTCAGACCTTTACCAGTATATTTAAAAGAAAGGATAGCTTTGCTATCTTCAAATTTTACTGATTCATACATCGGTCCTGATGGTAGTATATCTTGCCCATAATCATATTTTAAAGCATTCACAACCAAACGATGCCCCACATCCTGTTTATTTGTCGGGTGAATATCTTTTGGATTACCGACGTCGGTTGTAACGGCCATACCCGTTTTAGGAAGACTCAATGTCATACTCTGGGCTTCCCTTAATTCCCCCCAGTTACTGCCATGATTACTGCTCTGATAATCACCATAACTAGATAACTGAACGAAATAGAAAGAAAAATCATCCTTCCATTGCTTACGCCAATCATTAATCATTAATGGGAAACTTGTTCTATATTGATACGCTCTTCCTGCATTACTTTCTCCCTGATACCAGAGTGCCCCTCTTATAGCAAAAGGTACGAGTGGAGCAATCATTGAATTATAGATGGTTGTGCCCAGATTATTACTTGAATGCATATATTCATGTTTATCAGCAAACGAAGGCATGATTTTCCAGCCATTTGCCAGACTGATTTTGTCTGTTCCGGCACTTATATATAAATCGTCAGCGCTACCCATCAAACCCAATCCATACCACGAAGGGTTAACCATGCTACCGAATTTTATCACTAACTGGTTATTGCCTGCTTTCCAGGTATTAGCTGGAATACTGATTTTGCGCACCCCTTTCTCTGCTCCTTCATACACCAATTTGCCATTGATGTAAATCTGATTCTGAGCATCCTGAATGCCTAATCCTAATGTTGTTTCTTTAGTTGTCATATCAGCAGGCATATCAATGATACGAGCCATATAGCCATTTCCACGGAACATCCAAACCCCTTTCCAATCCCATTGACCTAATGGATTGCCTGTGCTCAACCATTTTGAGAAATCATAATTGGCCTCAAAGTATTTCTTTTCATCTTCTATTGAGGGATTAATACTTTCGCTGCCTAACAGGATTTTCCTCGTTTTTGCGTCATGAATCTTATCTGCATCAGCCCAGTTATCCGGTAGGCCCTGGGCGTAAGATTTTAACTCATTATCAGTCAACATTGCCTCCCGACTAATCCAACCTTCAATCTGTGAGCCACCCCATGAGGAATGAAGTAAGCCTACGGGAATATTCAATTTCTGAAATAATTCACGGGCGAAGAAGAAACCTACCGCCGTAAAATTTCCGACAGTTTCCGACGAACATACTTTCCATTCTCCTGATTTTAAATCAGCCTGTGGTGTCATCATTACTTCATGGTCGACATAGAAATGTCTGATTTTAGGAAAATCGGCATTTTGCTTTTCCTGAATATAGTTGTTGGCTTGCGCTACCCGCCACTCCATATTAGACTGACCAGAACATAGCCAGACTTCACCAATCAGAATGTCATTGACAGTCAGATTCCCCGATTTTGCTGAAGCAATCAATTGGTAAGGACCACCAGCCTCCATTGGTAAAAATCGAACGAACCATTTGCCTGCTGCATCTGCTTTTACTGATTGGGATTGATTGTTTAAAGATACTTTAACACTTTCGTTTGGGGCAGCCCAACCCCATACCGGAATAGGTTTTTGTCGTTGAAGCACGACATGGTCTGAGAAAAGTCGTGCTAATTTTAATTGTGCGAATGCTGCTGAATGTAATGCCAATAGCAGCAGAACCGATACACATCGTTTCATAGAAAGGTCGTTTAAAGGAGGTTGAATAATTTAAGGTTTAAAATTATTACATTTTGCGCAAAACTTATGATAATCTTCTGATAACTTCCATGCTGGCACGTGCATTACGATAGGGGCACTTCCAGAAATCCACTATATCTTGCCTTTTCATCGGCTGATTATTGCTATCCAAACCCCAATACCACTCGTCACTTGGGATTGCTGACAATTTCATAATGAAATCCTAACTGGCTAGTGAATGGTCTAAAAAACTTTTCACTGGGATATTTCATATTGGGTTCATGTTGTAACCATCCAACTGAAAAACTTTGTATATCAGCCATTTTGTCAGTTAAAATGGCTTGGCAAACTTCTTGTCTAACCTATTCTAACCATAAAAAAAGGAGAAAAAATGTTATCTTTTTTGTCGTCTTCGGTTATAGAAGACAATTCTATACAACACTCATCTAATGATGATGAAATCTTAGACGCCTATTCTCGTACCATTACTCAGGTAGTAGAAAAAGCAAGTAATTCGGTTGTACAGATTAAAGTATTAAAAAAGCCTGTGCAGAATCCAAGCCAACGCGTACGACAACCTCAAGAGGCGGGTGGTTCGGGTTTTATTATTTCAAGTGATGGTTTTGTGATTACTAATAATCATGTGGTAAGCAATTCGGAAAGGGTAGAGGTGGGATTAATGGACGGAAGACTTTTTGAAGCTACTGTGATAGGCACCGACCCTTATACCGATAT
>CBIHRH010000799.1:0-2513 GCA_966212365.1 uncultured Emticicia sp.
TATCAGGCTCATATTCAATCTCCCCATTTTCAGCACTATAAAACGGCTACGCTTAAAATGGTGAAATCGTTAAAACTGATAGAAATGAGTGCCATTGACCCTGAATCAATGCAGGAGATATTTAGGAAGCTAAAATAATTAATAAGGTCTGAAATAGATTTATCTAAACCTATTTCAGACCTCTGTTGACGATTTTGAAAGTTGTAAATTTAATTGGTTGTCAATTTCCTTGATTAATTTACTGCTTCACATGCGTCCATTTTATCGCATTTTCAACCAGTTTTACAAAATTTTCATTTTTCCAGGCCTCATGGTTGTGGCCAATAGAGGTATAGAAGGTTTTCCCCTTACCTATTTGTTTGCACCAAGCCACCGGATGGTCTTTTCCCATACCATAATTTTTATCTTTCACGAAAAGAATATTTCCACTCGGATTGATGCTTTCACCATTAATAGTAAACTGTATATTGAAACCTTTCTCACGGGGATTTTTGAAAAATACATACCATTCATCGGAATGACTCCATGTTTTTGGGATTCCGGCAGTTATTGAACTATCTGCCTGACTATCAAGTAGCACATCCGTTTTCTGAAACTGAGGATCGATAGGATGGTGAGAGAATTTAGACCCCAGAAGATTATTCTCATACCAGTCCCAATGATGTGAATCGTCTCCGGCTCCATGAATACCCATCAGGCTTCCACCATTCTCTACATATTTTTCAAGAGCCTTTTTTTGCTCATCGTTAATTACTTCTCCGGTAGAATTATTGAAAATCACAGTATTGAATCGGGCTAATTGTGCTTCATTGAAAACTCCACCTTCTTCGGTTTCGTATACAAACCAATTGTTTTTCTTTGCCAAATCGGCAATGACTGGTTTTGATGCATCAATAGATTCTCCATGACGGAAACCTGTGGTTTTTGAAAATAACAATACAGCAGGTTTATCGGCAGGGAAATCAATTTTGGGAGCTTCGGTTTCATAAGAGACAGGGAAACCATATTTGACCTTATAAATGAATACGCCAAGTAGTCCGCCAAGCACGACCACAATGCCCAATATAGTCCAAAGAACTATTTTAATAATTTTCTTCATGGAGTAGGGTAATTTTAGGTGAAAGATAATACATTGAGACAAATGTAAAAATAAAGACAATATTGTCTAAAAAATAGACAATAAATTTTAGTAATATTTTTCTTGGGATAGTGATATTTTTTTTAATGGAGAAAGGAAAATGGAACACGGAAACAGGAATACAAAACCATTATTAGATTGGGAGGGGTTCAAAATTTTGAACCCCTACAATTGCGGAATATTTTTAATCCCTTTTGTTTTTTATCTAAAAATCTCTCCAATTCCTCTAAATTAGCAGCAAGCATTTGATTGTATTATGGAAAGAAATGTAAGAATAAGCCTCAGCCATTGGATTTTTATAGATGATGTCAAGTTCTTTGGCCCTGGTAGAGTACAATTATTGGAGAATATTGAGAAAACAGGCTCTATTGTAAAGGCTGCTCAAGAAATGGAAATGTCGTACAAAAAAGCCTGGGATATGGTGGCAGCCCTAAATACCCTAGGCAAAAATCCGTACGTAATTACTCATAAAGGCGGCCAAAAGGGTGGGGGAGCCGAACTCACCGAGGCTGGTAGACAAGTGTTGGCTGCCTATAAAAAGCTAGGTGAGAAACTCAAAGCTGTTGCCGATGCAGAGCAGGATTTAATTAATCTGATATAAGCTGAACAATTTGAATTTTTAGATAAAGGTTTTTCTCTATATTTGCGATATATTTTCAAAAATATATCGAACTCAATGAAAAAAGTAAAAATTGGCATCCTGCTTTTTCTAGGTTTATTATTCTATGCTCCACTATTTGGTCTTGCTCAAAATGCAGCATCTATCAATATAAGTGGTGAAGTTTTGAGACCCCTTACTCTGACCATGAAAGACCTGTCAAGCTATAAAGCATTGACTCATAAAGCTAAAGACAAAGATGGTAAAGAGCATGAATATAAGGGAGTAGCTTTAGTTGAAATTCTTGAAAAAGCCGGCGTTACGCTTGGTGGAAAATTAAGAGGAGAAAACCTGACTAAGGTAGTATTGGTACAGGCAGCTGACAGTTATGAAGTAGTATATTCTTTACCGGAACTAGACCCTGAGTTTACCAATAACACGGTGCTTTTAGTTTTTGAAAAGAATGGTGCACCATTGGCAGCAGGTGAAGGACTATTCAGATTGGTTGCTCCGCAAGACAAAAAACAAGCCCGTTGGATAAGAGAAGTCCGTTCGATTAAGGTGTTGTTTGTGAAAAATTGACTTTCCGGAGAAACTATGATGTAGAGGACCAAAATTTAAACCGATAGATTTATTTTACCAGTCTACAGAATATTTCTTCCAGGTTTTAGGTATTATTTCTCTAATGTAGATAGTTTTTGAATTACCATAATATGTAGTTAATGAATCACCGTTTTCATTAATGAAATAATTAAACATTATATATCTTCCATAACA